>JAILFF010000124.1 GCA_024697705.1 Ruminococcus sp. | reverse complement strand
TTAATAGCTTTTTCATTAAGCCTTTCCATAATCTCACACATGGTATCACGACCTCCTTCTGTGTTCTTTATCATGCTGACACGGCAGGCGAGCTGCGGGTAGTACATCTCGGCGGCTTTCTTGCACTTGAAATCGTGCATCAGCCGGGCGAGCGGGGTGTCGTCGCTGTCGATATCGGCGTTTACATAGATTATATGCGAGCCGTCGCCGAAATCCGCAGCGGTCTCGCGGACGATTCGGTCGATGTGGTAGATCGGCAGGTTCGCGCCGATAATGTCGTGCTCGGTTATGAAGATAACATAGCTGTCAACGAGCGACGAAAACTTCTGCCTGCGGTGCAGCAGCTTCGTGTCTATCATACTGGAGTGGTACCGTGCTCGTCGGACGTTTGCCTCGTCGGAGCGGTTCTGCACCTCTATGTTGTATATCTTATCCGAGCTGTCCTTTGCTTCGATGTCTATGCGGATAGAGCGGTCAAGCAGGTTGCTGTACGATACCTGCGTGGCAACGGATATGGTCTCCATGTCCGAGCGGTTGAGTATGATATTCAGCAGCAGATTGACCGACGGTATGTCATTGTCGAAGACCGCCGACATAAAGGTATCGTCCATCAGTCGGAATTCCTCTATCGCTTCGTAGTATTCCTTCGGGTACATTTTCATCACCTCGATGATTTCCTGAATATATTATACCACATTCCGCGGCGAAAATCAAGTCCCAAACGGGCGCACACATAGGAGCGCCCCTACAAGTATATCAATAAGCGAATAAAAAAATCAGCCGCCCCCGAAGGAACGGCTGCAATAATTCAATATTACTCGGCGGAGATGATATAGTAATACACGGGCTGACCGCCGCGCACCATATTTACGTCAATGCCGCTGAACTTCTTCTGGATTGCCGCGAGAAGTCTTTCGGCGGTCTCGTCGGAAACGTCCGAGCCGTAGAACACGTTGACGAACGAAGTGTCGCTCTTGATAAGCTTTTTCGCCAGCTTGTAAGCGCCCTTGTTCAGCTCCTTTTCGGTGAACGCGAGCTTGCCGTTTTCCATGCAGAGTATTTCGCCCTTGTGGATAATGTGACCGTCAAAATCGCTGTCGCGGGCGGCGAACGTCACCTGACCCGTTGACACGCGCTCAAGAGCTTCTGTCATGGTCACTCTGTTCTGCGAGAGGTCGGCGTCGGGGTCGAAAGCCAGCATCGCGCTTATGCCCTGCGGGATATTGCGGGTCTGCAATACGCATACCTTGCGGTCGGCGAGCTTCATCGCCTGTTCAGCCGCCATGATTATGTTTTTGTTGTTCGGAAGAACGAATACCGTCCTTGCGGGGCAGGATTCGATGGCGCGGAGAATATCCTCCGTCGAGGGGTTCATGGTCTGACCGCCCCTTACGATGCAGTCGGCGCCCGCGTCCTTGAACAGCGCTTCAATGCCGCTGCCCGCCGCTACTGCCACAAAGCCGTATTCCTTTTCGGGCTCGACGCGCTGCGGTGCGGGAGCGGTCTCCTGCTTCGGCGCGGGAGCGCTCTTCTCGACCTGACTTTTCCGTGTCGCGTGCTGCATTTTCATGTTCTCGATCTTCGGCAGATTTATCTGTCCGAAGGTCAGCGCCTTCTGTATAGCGAGACCGGGGTCGTTGGTGTGAACGTGTACCTTGATTATTTCGTCGTCCTCAACTACCACTACGCAGTCGCCTATCGTTTCGAGATATGCTCTGAGATCGGCGGAGGGTGCGCAGTCCTCGTTCTTGGTGATTATCATTTCGGTGCAGTAGGTGAAGTGTATCTCGTCGTCGTACATACCTACTACGTCGGAGAAAGAATCCACCGTAACGGCGCCCGGTGCGGCGGCGTCGGTCTTTTCCTTCGGCGTGTAGATGGTCTTTCCGCCGAATATCTCCTGCATTTCGCGGAAGATCAGCACGAGACCCTTTCCGCCCGCGTCAACAACGCCTGCTTTCTTAAGCTGCGGGAGCAGCTCGGGAGTATGCGAGAGAGTGATCTCCGCCTGCTTGCAGACCTCTTCCCAGACGATCATCGTGTCGTTGGTGGATTTGCAGCATTCGCGGGCTTTTTCGGCAGCCTCTCTTGCCACCGTGAGGATAGTACCCTCCGTGGGCTTCATTACCGATTTATAAGCGCCCTTAACGCCGAGCTCCAGGCAATCCGCCATAAGCTCCGCGGTGAGCGTCTTCTGACCGTCAAGCCCCTTTGAGAAGCCGCGGAAGATCAGCGAAAGGATAACGCCCGAGTTTCCCCTTGCGCCGCGCAGCATACCAGAAGCGGCAGTTTTTGCCACCTCGGAAACGTCCACATCATCTGGAAGATTTTTCAAAGCGAGTGCGGCGTTCGAGATCGTCATTGACATATTTGTACCCGTGTCGCCGTCGGGTACAGGGAAAACGTTCAGCTCATCGACCGATTTTTTGTTATCGCCGAGCTTATTTGCGGCGCTTATCACCGCGTCGCGGAATATCTTGCCGCTTATACATGAATTCATGTGTTTTGCCTCCGGATAGTATTACTTGTCAAATATCGGTGCTTGAAAGAGCGTCGGTATAGATCTTTATCGAACGTACATTCACGCCGCCCTTAGTCAGTTCGTAGGATACCTTATGCGAGACCGCGTTTGAGACCGCGGGCAGATTAACGCTTTCCGCCGCGCTGATCTTGAGAACAATGTCAACAGCCTCTCCGGCTTCGACTATCTCAACGCCGTTCAGTCCCGAAACGCCGAAGCAGCTTTCGGCAAGCGAGGTAACAAGCTTTGTCAGGTACTTTTTTGAAATAGTTATCGTTCCGAGGTGATTGCTGTAACTAATCATTTATCGCTCCGTCCTTTCTTGATTCCGGTTTTGAACTTCCATTATATTATACCCTATTTTTCGCAGTTTGTAAAGAGGTGAGGAGTATTTTTGCAAAAATCGTGACAGGTGTCATTCTTTCCTGCCCATCTGTTTTTCCCAGCGTTTTGCCATCGCGGGTATTTTATCATGCCAGTATTCGCCCATTATCTCTTTCGCGAATAATAATCGGCACTCCATGATGTACGGATAAATGATAAACATCGGGTAGACAAACAGACAGGGCAGCAGCACGGGGATCAGCGAGATCATAAAGCCCAGCGTGTGAGTATGATTTCCGTCCATCAGCTTTATCGAAAGGTCGCAGGCGTCGAAAAAGTTCGCACGCGGGTTCAGGTCGATGATGTACGGCACCAGACTCAGCGAGATGTAGTACCTTATAAGCACGCCTATCCATACCAGCGTGAAGCCTATCGACATCATGAACAGCAGCAGTCCGCCGATGTCCACGCCGCCTCTTTCGCCGAGACGGGTATAGTATATTATGCCGTAGATGCTGATCGTCAGCGGCGTTGCGACAAGGAGTTTCAGCAGTATCAGACGGATGTTGTTTTTCAGGCTCGGCAGCAGCAGCTTACCGATGTGCCCCGTCAGGAATTTGTTTACGCCTCCCGTGCCGCTTTCGGTGGTGAAGCTGATAAAGCTTCGGCAGACCAAGAACATCAGCGCCGAAAACAGCGCGGCATAGCCGGTACAGCGCAGTATCAGCAGGATGAGCGCCGTATGCGAGCGGGCGTAGTAGGCGGGATCAAGCGGGTGATAGTCCTCGATGCCCGCCATTTTTATGAGTATGTAGATAAGCATTTCGCTGAGCGTCACGAACAGCACCGCCGTAAAAAAGTACACGGTGGAAATAAGAGCCATATCCGAGCCGTAGATGATCTTTTTCAGCGCCAGCTTTCGTATCTCCTTGTTGCTCATTCGGTTGCTCCCTCCCGTGTCAGAGCGTTTCAGCCGTCGTCTTCGTTATGATCGTCATAGCTGTAATCGCCGCAGTATTCGTCGTCATCATCGTCATCATCATGGTCGTCGTCTTCGAGGTCGGCGAAGTATTCCGAGCGCCCGTCCTCGTAGACGGCGGGGAAAGAGCCTATCAGCTCGAAAGCGCCCGAACGCTGCCACAGCTGCGCCGTGACAAGCACCTCGAAGCCCTCGCCGAAGCCGCAGCGATAAGCGCCGGGAGCCTGTTTCGGCAGCGCGAAGCAGGTGAGCATATTCATGATTATCCCCGCGTGGGTAACGACCGCCGCGTTCTTGATGTTGTTTTTCATCATGTCCTCGATCATGATGGTGATGGCACGGAAGCAGCGGGTCACGACCTGCCGCGCCGATTCGCCGTTCGGGGGCGCGTTGTCAAGCCCGCCCTTTAAGAACTCGGCGTAGGCGGGGTCGTTTTTGAGCTCCTCGGGGGTCTTGCCCTCGAAGTCGCCGAAATCCATCTCGGCAAGCTCGCCTATCTCGACCATCGGGCAGTTGGGCGCCATGATGTAGGCGGTCTGCAAGCAGCGTTTCAGCGGCGAGATGTAGACCTTCTGAAAGCTCGGAAAGCCTGCCGCTTCCGCCTTTTCGTAAAGCTCTGCCGCGCCCGCCTCGCTTAAGGGCAGGTCGGTAATGCCGATGTATTGTCCGTCGGCGTTGCCCTGAGTAGCGCCGTGGCGGATAAATGTAAGTCTGTAACCTTTCATTCGGAACTCCTTGGTTCAATATTTTTTCAGCCGTCTGACGTAAGCGAACGTTTTTTCTTCGCCCTCTTTTTCGAGCATACGCAGCAGCTTTTCGAGCAGCCGCGAGGTATCGGGGTGTATCATTCGCGTTTCAAGGCGGCGTGTTTTTGCCTTAAGAAAATAGTTGAGCGGGTCGCTGTCGGTATAATTTCCGCCGTTATAGATCTTGCTTGCCGCCACGCGGTCGCAGAACATCTCCTTGACGAAGCGCACGGGCATTTTCACGGGGGACATACGTTTTGTCACGGGGTCGTAGTCCGTCCAGTATTCAAAATGGTGCTTGTTCCTGCCCTTATGGTGCATCCATGCGTAGGAAAAGCCGTAAGCCTCGCGCTCGCCCTCGTTGGGGGAGCGGTTGCCCTGATAGTACCTCACCCCGCAGAGAAACTCGGTCGGGCTGTATTTTGAAAGATCGTGGAAAAGCCCCTGAAAGGGTATGCCCGCCTTGACGCAGTGTTCCCTGACCTTGCGGCGGTGTTCCCTGACCGTTCGGCAGTGACCGCGGAAATTCCTGAAAAGCCCCGCAAGTCCCAATCGGTTTTTCTTGTCTTTGTTTAAGATAACTGTCATATACTGTCACCCGCCCTGTTTTCGGTCGATTTGTGTGGGGCGAGCATTGCATGAACAAGTTCAAGCCATCGCCCGTGAATTGCATATTCATGCAGAGATCGCGACCTCAGCGCAATCTTTGCGTGAAGATCGGCAATTTCCTTGTTTTCGTTATGTTTTGCAGATTTATATTGTACCCGAATCTTTCTTTCTGCGGTCGGATTCGTATAAGCCGCACGTTTTTCCGCGGGAAACCCTTCCTGAGACTTTTGGTTTTGCCCTCTATTGCGGTATTCTTTTAAATCTGCGTATACATCGTCATTGTGTTCGGCAGCGCCGACGGTATTACCTTATACGGCGACTGCATCTCGATCGACTCTATCGACCTCGTGAACATATCCATCGGCACATCGCTTACCGCCAATACCTCGCGGCTGCGTACTTTGACATTGACGCTCGGGTGCTTTCTTTCAGCCATTCCCGCAAGCCCGGGCGTTTTTGCCGCCGCGTCAACTATCGGCGCGGCACCCATCTTTATCTCGTAATAGTGATCCTGCGTGCCGATGTATTCGCCCTTGCCCGTCAGCGTGAGCGCGGCTTTGCCCATGTACAGATTGTTGCTGTAAGCGTAGTCGTAATCAACGCCGGGGATAAGCTCTCTGCCCTTATATTTCACCGAAAATGTCGGCGTGACGGCTCTGCCCGTAAATCCCGCGAGCGAAACGCAGCGTATCTCCGCACTGTTCATCGAGATCTTCGTTCGTGTCGCCACCTCGTCGGAGGACGTGTTATCGACCTTTTCATCGCCGACGTAGATGAACGGCACCAGCTTGTAGGTGTAATTCGTACCCTGTTCGAGCGAGCTGTCCTCGAAGATCGTGCCGCTGTCGCCCGAAGCTATTATGACGTATTCTCCGCCGCCCGTCCTGCGGTAGAGATTTATTCCCGCCGCCTCGTCGGAGGATCTCCATGTCAGACGTATCTTGTCGCAGCCGACATCGACCGCGGCGAAATCTCTCGGCTTCGAGAGCGTTACAAGACCGTCGCTGTCGGCGGTGACTTTTTTCGCTACCGCTTCAAAGGTGTTGCCGACCATGTAGGCTTTGCCGTTCTCGGCGCAGGCGATGCCCGTTTCGCAGGCGCTTATGTCGTTGCTTTTCAGCTTGATGTCCTTGCCGCTGCCCGAGCCCGTGACTTTTATCGCGTAGCCGCCGCCCCTTATGACGTTGTTCGAGCAGGTAAATTCCGCGCAGCTGTCGGCAAGCTTTATGCCGCCGAGCACGTTGTCCTGAAAGCTGTTCTTGCTTATTCCCGTGTCGGAAACGCCGTTCATGAGTATGCCTACGCTCGCGCAGTTAGCGAAGATGTTGCCTTCGGCGTTGAGCCCCGAGCAGTATTCGGCATGAAAACCGCTTTTCAGGCTGCCGATAAGCGTATTTGTGCCGAAGCCGCAGTTGTAGCAGTAGTCAACATCGATCAGGTGTCCGCTCGCGCCGTCGGCTTTGGCGGTGATGCTGTTGCCGCTTACGCTGCCGTCGTAGACGTTCGTCATCAATATGCCGCTGTACGCAGAATTGATGTTATTGTTTCTGATATCCACGTTGCTGAGGTAGTAATTCGAGGCGGGATAGTTCCACGTTCCGTTTACCGAAGAGCCGAATACCTTTATCCCGAACGGAAACACCTGCAAGCCCGTGACTATCGTATCTATCTGATTATTTTCAATTATGGTATCGGCGTTGCCGTCGATGCGGTTCGCCGACCAATCCAATCCGTTAATTGACGGGAAGAAGTGGCGGAAGCTCTCGTCCGTCATGTAGTTGAAGAGTATGCCCGCGCCGCAGGAAACAAACGTGTTGTTCCGTATCGTGCAGTGCTTGTAGTTATAGAGAAATAGCGCGTAGTTGCTGATATCCTCGAAGGTGTTGTCGGTGATCGTGACGTTAGTGTAGTAGATGCCCGCCACCGCCGAGTGCGAGCCTATCGCACGGGGGATTCCCGAAAACGTGCAGCCGCGTATGATTATGTTGTCGCAGGTGGTGTCGTCGAAGGGCGCGTAGCCCGCGAAAAGCTCCTCGCAGTTCATTACGTCGAGCTGGATAGCCTCTTTCATCACGTCGCCGTAGTAGCCGCTGAAACGGCAGCCGTCAATGGTGATGCCCCTTGCGCCGCCGATCTCGATATGGTGTCCCGCCTTGTTGTTGATGATATTCATGCCGCGCAGCACGACGTTCGAGGCGTGACCGACACGTATATTTGAAAAAGTGGACACACCGCCGTAGTTTGCGGTGTTGCCGTCCCATGTGCCGCCCTGTATGAGGATATTCTCCGCGCTGTCGAAGCCGCCCGCACCGGGATTGGTGCTTAAGATAGCGCCGCCGTCGTAGCAGCGCTGTATCAGAGCGCCGTCCTCGCAGATTATGCGGGTGTTGCTGTACACGCGCAGAGATTTTGTGATTTTGTATGTACCCGCGGGAACGTATATTTCAAGACATTCCGCGGGAGCCGTCATATTCCTCGCCTTATCGAGGCATTTCTGAAACGCATTGCTGCTGCTTTTGCTGCCCGAGTTGTCCGCCCTGCCGTCCGCGACGAGGTCGAGCGAAGTCACCATTGCGTATTCGGGCAGAGAAGCGCCCCAAGCCTGCGAGCCCTCGGCAGCCGAAGCCGTCACCGCGCCCGCCGCCAGTACAGCCGCGCCCGCAGCCGCCGTGACGACAGTCTTTATAATATTTTTGATCTTTTTAAGCCTTTCCATGACCGTTGATGTCATTTTTTCCTCCGATTTCCATACTTTTCTTTACACAAGCACCGCCGTATTTCTGTGTATGGCGATACATATTAATTATATCACACAAAGCCCGCCGTGTCAATTATTTAGTGCAAATCTTAGTTTTTTCACAAGCAGGACATAGTTTATTATCAGCGCAAAGCCCCGTCGAGAACAAACCGCAGAACGCACGTTTTCGATTAGCAGATCTCGGTTGATTTGTAAAATATTTAACGAAACTGTTTGTTTAAAAATTATCAAATATTTTAGCTGTAATTTTATATAAACAATGCTCAAGTGTCTCAATAATTGTTCTTGTTAATGAAGTATTTTTAAAAAATACACATTAAATATACAGAAGTATGATAGAATATTATAAATAAGCGCCGTAAATGTGCGGCTGATACAGAAGGGATGATGTAATATGAAATTTGGGAGAATAACGTCTGCGATTTGCGCTCTCGCTCTTGCGGCGAACATGAGCGGCGCGTTCGGAAGCGCTTTGAAGTACGACAACGCGATCAAAGCCGAAGCGCTCAGCAGGGAACAGCTTGCCAATTTGATTAGCAAGGAGAATATTTCCAAATGGCTCAGCAGCGAGGAGGCAGCCAAGCTCATCAGCGGCAGTGAAGCCATTGCAAAAATGATAGGCGAGGATATCCTCACCATTATTAATGACGAGGACGTAGCCAACCTTGTCAGCGCCGAGATCGCCGAGCTCATCAGCAGCGGTGAATTTCTCAATATGCTGAAAGACAGGGACGAGGCGAGAAGGATAATCAGCGAAGAGATCGTGAAGATCGTGAACAGCGAGGAATTCAAGAATGCTTTCAGCGAGACTCAGACCGCGCAGATTATTGAAAACAGAGACGAGATCGCACAGCAGATCGTTAAGGAGATACTCGAAAATCTGCCTTCGCAGGAAGAGATCGCTCAGCTGATAGCCGAGGAGCTTCCCAAGCTTAAGGAAGAAGCCGCCAAGCTGATAAGCAGCGAGATCGAAAAGATAATGAACAGCGAGGAATTCCTTAAGATCAAGAACGATGCGGAAGCCGCGCAGAAATACATCGCCGACGCGATTGACAAGATCATGAGCGGCGAGGCATTAAAGCAGATCATCAACTCCGAAGAGTTTGAAAAGCTCAGGGCAAAGAGGGACGAAATTGCGGCGAAGATAAGCGAACAGGTCGCCAAGCTGCCGACCAAGGAAGAGATCAGGCAGGTCATAAGCGACACCATCGCCAAGATACCCACCCGCGAGGAAGTTGTTGCGGCTATCAACGACGAGATCGGCAAGATCGTGAACAGCGAGGAATTCCGGAAGATCAAGTCGGACGTTGACGCGGCTCGGAAGTACATAAGCGACGAGCTTGCCAAGCTGCCGAGCAGGGAAGATATCGCAAATCTCTTCACGAAGGAAGAGCTTGCAAGGCTGATCGCCAAGAAGGACGAGATCGCGGCTAAGATCGCCGAGCAGGTACAGAATCTGCCTTCCCGCGAGGATATAGCCAACGCGATAAAGAACGAGCTCGCGAAGATACCGAGCAAGGAAGAGGCGGCACAGTTCATAAACGACGAGATCGCCAAGATCATTAACAGCGAGGAATTCCAAAAGATCAAGGCTGACGCGGCGGCTGCCGAACAGTACATCAAGGACGAGATCGACAAGATAATCAACAGCGAGGAATTCCAAAAGATAGTAAACTCCGAAGAGCTTGCCAAGATCAAGGCTTTGAAGGACAACATCGCTGCCGCGGTCGCGGAAGCGGTCGCAAAGATCCCTACCGAGGAAGAGATCAGGCAGTTCATCAGCGACGAGCTGGCGAAGATCCCCACCAAGGAGCAGATCAACAAGGCTCTGAGCGACGAGCTTGCAAAGATCATGGAAAGCGAAGAGTTCCAAAAGATCATGCAGGACAAGGAAGCTGTCGAGAAGTTCATAAGCGACGCTGTCGCCAAGCTGCCGAGCAAGGAAGATATTGCGGCTCTGTTCAGCAAGGAGCAGCTTGAAAAGATCGTTGCGAAGAAGGACGAGATCGCGGCGAAGATCGCCGAAGAGCTTTCCAAGCTGCCGAGCACCAAGGAAGATTTCAGCAAGCTGATAAGCGAAGCGCTCTCCAAGATACCGAGCAGGGAAGAGGCGGCGCAGTTCATAAGCGACGAGATCGGCAAGATCGTGAACAGCGAGGAATTCCAAAAGATCAAGGCTGACGCGGCGGCTGCCGAAAAGTACATCAAGGACGAGATCGACAAGATAATCAACAGCGAGGAATTCCAAAAGATAGTAAACTCCGAAGAGCTTGCCAAGATCAAGGCAATGAGGGACGAGCTTGCCGCTAAGATCGCCGAGGAGCTTGCCAAGATACCCACACAGGAAGAGATAAAGCAGTTCATAAGCGATGAACTGGCAAAGATACCCACCAAGGAGCAGGTTATTCAGGCATTGAACGCCGAGCTTGCAAAGATCATGGAAAGCGAAGAGTTCCAAAAGATCATGCAGGACAAGGAAGCTGTCGAGAAGTTCATAAGCGACTTTATCGCGAGTATCCCGAACAAGGAAGATTTCATCAAGTTCGGCGCTGACGAGCTTGCCAAGATCGTAGCCATGAGGGACGAGCTTGCCGCCAAGATCGCCGAGGAGCTTGCCAAGATACCCACACAGGAAGAGATAAAGCAGTTCATAAGCGATGAACTGGCAAAGATACCCACCAAGGAGCAGGTTATTCAGGCATTGAACGCCGAGCTTG
>JAILFF010000076.1 GCA_024697705.1 Ruminococcus sp. | reverse complement strand
GTAATATATAATTAATTTACAAAAATTAATTCCTCAATATGGCAGCCGACAGCCGTCAGCCGTTAAGGATACAACGCACAAAGATTGCGTGCAAGCAGATTGTGCGCAAAGCCGTCAGGCGGTCTTTGTGCGGTGTATCCTATACTTACCTAACGGGGAGATAAGCCATGTCAATGGAATTCGGCATAAAAAACGAAAAAATAACAAAGGCTCTGTTAAAGACCACTATCCGCAAGGCTCTGAGCGATATACAGACCGACCCAAAGCGCTCCGTGCGGAACCTTGTCGATCTCGGGCTTAACTTCGCCGAGGGCTGCAATCAGCGGGAGATATTCGACATAACACAGCACTATCTTTCAAACGAGGACAGCGCCTATTTCACCCTCGCAGAGAATATGACGAACGAGATCGACCACGAAAAGCTCGTGACCTTCGGGCTGAATTTCGGCTACAACGGCTGCACTTCGGGAGCGCGTATCCTGCGTGAAAAGCAGGCGGAGCTTGGCTGTCACCTGCCTTTTCTGATAACATTTACCATCACGGATCAGCCCGATTCGCTGAGTCTCGGCGAGATAGAGTCAGCTATCGAGCAGGGCATGAAGCTCGGCATCTTCATCTACGCGGTGATATGCAAAAGCGACGTCTATCCCGAGCTGCTTGAGACCGCGTGCCGATTCTCGGATTGTGCGTTCATTTTCTTCGTGAACCCGCGCCGTCTGACGAGGGAGGTCATCAGCCGCACGAGCGAGATCGACAATCTTGTGACCTCCGTAAGATACGACGGCGTCAGCGACGACTGTCTTGAAGCAGTACGGGCGCTGCGGGCGCAGGGGTGCATCACGGTCGTTCATTACGAGTACACCTCCGCGAGCCTTGACGCGATACTCGACAACAGCGTGACGAAGGCTTTTGCGGAGACGGGCGCTATCGCGGGTATACTTTATTCCGAGCCGGGAATCGACCCCGAGGTACAGCGAAAAGCTGCGGAATACCGTACCGAGATAGGGCGTTTGCAGCAGTATCCGGTGTTCATTTTTGAGGCGCAGAGCGACATCAAGAATATCGACGCGATGTTTTCGGGCGCGGAGTGCAGGGTGCATTTTATCGGCGGCGGAAAAGTGCTCTATACGGCGGAACAGAAAATATTCGAGGGTGCTGATCTGAAAAAGGACACGCTGGAGGATATTTTCAGGCGGCTGGATTTTTAAAGATAAAAGATAAGAGATAAAGGATAAAAGATATAGACGCAAAGTGAGGGCACCCACTTCCCGGGACTTTGGGTCTGACCTTACTTTGCGTATTTTGTCTTCTCAAAAATTTCCTCAAAAAATTTTTCAAAAAGGTATTGACAAGCCGGAAATTTTGTGATATAATATTAATGCTGATTGAGAGGGCATCCCTCCGACGGCGTTATATATGCAGGTGTGGCGGAATCGGCAGACGCGCTAGCTTCAGGTGCTAGTGATCGCAAGGTCGTATGGGTTCAAGTCCCTTCACCTGCATTTTTTATTTTATGTGACTCGCTCCTCTGCTTTTGCAGAGGAGTATTTTTATTATTACAGTTGACATTATTTCACCTTTGAAAAAAATGCAAAAACAGCGTTGACAAATCGGAACAAATATGCTATAATACTTTTTAACAGGACGCTGTGACTATTTGAGAGGTGATCTTTTATGACATTCGGTGAAAGGATTTTGGCGGCAAGGAACGCGGCGGGTATGACCCAAGAGGAACTTGCTCATCGGCTCGGATATCGGTCGAGATCTTCCATTGCTAAGATAGAGCGCGGCGAAAGGGACGTTCCCCGCCCGCTGATAGGTGAGCTTGCTCAGGCTCTCGGCACCGACCCCGCTTATCTTATGGGCTGGAAGGATACTGACGAGGGCTCTCCCGCGCCCGCACCGAATAACGATTCTCAGCTCGCCGAAAAGCTCGGACTGATGCCTGTCAAGGTAAAGCGCTTTCCCATGCTCGGCGAGATAGCCTGCGGCAAGCCGATCTTCGCCGACGAGGATAAGGAGAGCGTCGTTATGGCGGATATGGATATACAGGCTGACTTTTGCCTGCGGGCGAAAGGCGACAGCATGATAAACGCACGTATCCACGACGGAGATCTTGTTTTCATAAGGGAAATGCCGATAGTCGAAAACGGCGAGATAGCCGCGGTAGTCATCGGCGACGAGGCTACCCTCAAACGGCTTTATTACGACCGCCCGAACAACGTTTTGCAGCTCGTGGCGGAGAATCCGCGCTACGCGCCGCTCGTGTTCCGCGGCGAAGAGCTCGACCATATCCGCGTGCTTGGCAAGGCGGTCTATTTCATGAGCTCACTTTAATGCTCCGAACGAAAGAGGTATGAAGATGGGATCACCCGTAACCACCGAAAAAACGAAAGAGATAAACTCCGCAAAAGCGCAGGGTCCCTCGCTGCGGACGGCTTATATCGTCTACGCGATCGTGTTCTACGCCGTTTGGGCGGTGTATGAGCTGCTGATTGCTCCGCGCCTTAAAAGCAGCATATCGACCGCGTCGGAAGAGCTGCTGAAAGACGGCGTTTTCAAGAATATTGTGTGGACGCTCCCCGCGGTTTTGCTGATAAAGCGCTATGAATCGCAGATGCGCGTAAGCCTTCGGGAGATGTTCACCACCCTCCCGAAGATCAAAGACCTGATACCCGCGCTGTTTCTTTTCAGCGCCTACGCGCTTTATGCCGCCATGCATGACGACGGCAGTCTCGCGCTCAGCCCCGAGTTCGGGCTGTGGAGAGTGATCGACGTTGTTTTCATAGGTATCACGGAGGAAACCGTCTTCCGCGGCTGGCTGCTGAACGCCATGCCCGAAAGCGTATTCAAGGGCGAGCGCGGTCATTGGGCGGCGGTCGGTATCAACGCGGTCATGTTTTTAATGATACATTTCCCGATATGGATAGCTACGGGCGAGTTTGTGAATAATTTCGTGTCGCTCGTATTTATGGTGCTTTTCCTTCTCAGCGGGATATTCGGTCACAGCTTTCTTAAAACGCGCAGTATATGGTCTGCTGTACTGCTTCACGCCTACTGGGATCTGATGATGTTCATGTTTTTCGGATAAGATTTTATTAAATTTAAGTTTATTAAAGAAATAAATTGACAAATAAAGAACCTTGTGATATACTAATATATATCAGGGGGGCTTTTGCTTATGTCAGTCAAAAAAAACAACGCCGTCCGCGAGGTGCTTGCTGCCAAGTCCTTCGGAGAGGCTGTCGATAAACTGCCTTGCGGTGCGATCGAGGCGCTCGCTGCCGTGCCGACGTTCATCTTTCTTTATGTCTGTCTTGTCGGATTTGCGAGGAATTTCCTCGACCCCGAGGCTTATGTTACCGGGTCCCCGGTGCCTTTCCACTATGTTTTCCGAGACGCCTGTCTTCCCGCGCTGATCGTCGGAGTCTTCGCCGTCCTGCTTTCCGTCATCAAGAAAAAGCGGAAGGGCGGTCTTCCCGCGCCGGGGCGTTTCGTTAAGGAAAACACCTATATCGTCTTTTTTGCCGTTCTGTACCTGCTGATATTCGTTTCGACCTGCGTGAACGGCTTTACGGAATATCCCCTGCACGGCTATCCCTACCGCGGAGAAAATCTTTTCACTGTATTTTGCTATTTCCTCGCGTTCTTTCTGCCCGTTACGCTTATCGGGAGCGAAAAGCTCCGCAGAGCGGTGATCTGTGTATTTATGGTCTTCGGCATTATCATGGGGATATTCGCTTTGGTGAAAGCGAGCAAATTCGGCTTAAAGTACGGTGATCTGATGGGCATCTTCTCGCAGTTCAACCACTACGCCTATTTTCTGACGATGACCATATCCGCAAGCGGAGTGCTTATGATCTGCGAAAAATCGGTGCCGATAAAAATACTCGCGGGCGTGAGCTTTGTGTTCGGCACGGTGGTACTGGTAGTAAACGACACGTTCGGCGGACAGCTCAGCACGGCTGCGGCGCTGATACTCGTGCCCGTGATGATCTCGCTCAATAAGGGCAAGTTCCGTCCCGCGGCGCTGATACCTTTAGCCGTTTATCTTCTTGCGTCGGTGGCGGCCTCGTTTTTCATCGGCACGACGGAGAATTATTCGCAGTTCGGGGGAGACGTAACGAACATAGCGACAGGAAACGCTACGGGCAGCGAGGGCTCCAACCGACTTAATCTCTGGACTTTCACTATTGACAAGATCAAGCAAAAGCCGATCTTCGGACACGGGCTTGAAGGTATAACAGACGTTCTTTATAAGTACACCACCGATAACAATATGTTCCCGAACAATCGTCCGCACAACGAATTCTTGCAGTATGCCGCGTTTTACGGGATACCTGCGGCGATAGCATACACGCTCGGGTGCTTTTCTGTCTTCCTGCGCGGACTGCGGTTAAGGAAACAGCTTGACAGCCCTCAGATAAGCGCACTGGCGGCGGCGTTCGCATATCTGGTATCGTCGTTTGTGGGAAACACCATGTACTATACGTCCCCGATGTTTTTCATCTATCTGGGACTGGCGTGTGCGGTAAATAACAACAGCAATGAAAAGCCCGATACGGCGCTTTGAGAGGATAAATAACCATGAAAATAATGGCAGTTGATTACGGCGACGCCCGCACAGGGCTTGCCGTCTGCGACAGAACGGAGTTTCTCGCTTCGCCTGTCGGCACAATAGAGGAAAGAAACGCTCAGATACTCGCGATGAAGGTCGCTCACATGGCTGAGCAGTACGAGGTCGGCGAGATAGTTATCGGTCTGCCCGTGAATATGAACGGCTCGGAGGGACCCCGCGCTCAGAAATGCCGCGCCTTTGCCGAGACCGTGCAGGCGGTGACGGAGCTTCCCGTTGTCATGTGGGACGAGCGCTCGACGACCGTCAGCGCTCATCAGATACTGAACGAAACAAATGTGCGCGGTAAAAAGCGCAAAGACGTTGTCGATACCGTTGCGGCAATGCTTATTCTGGAGAGCTATCTTGCCTACCGCAGGAACGTAAAGGCGGCGGCAAACAGCGATAACAACGACTGATATTACAGTACACAAAGTTTTCCCTTGCCGATATCTGACATAGTTCTTAAAAAATATTTCAGCATAAAAAGGATCGGCTGCCGGGAGGACTTTTAATAAAAATTTATTATTTTCAGGAGGTAAACTATGGCATCAAACACGACATCTGACGAATCGAACAAAGTTGCGCCAAGCAGTATGATCGACTACGCCGCAACCAACACCGGCATTGCCACTGACGGTTTAAACACCGCAGACGGACTTCTTTTTTCGGAGCTTTCGTATCTGAGGATCAACACTGATGCGCTCCAGTCAGTCGGAGGACCCGACATCAGCCTTGCTACGGGAAACGGGCAGGGTATTACGATCGCGCAACTTTACAAGTACTACGAGGATAACCCCAACGCAGGAATATTTGAAACGCGCAACATCAACCACCAGAAGGATATGGATATGCTGAATGCGATGGCGCACAGTGATCGTTTCAAAGATATGGAGATCTCGAATTACTGCGTTGACCCCGTAAAAGCCGGCAAACCCGAGGGATTCCAGTCTATCGGCGCAGGATCCGAGGTAGAGCAATTCGGCGCTATGACGATCAAATACGACACGCCCAACGGTCCTCACAACTTTATTGCCTATCGCGGCACCAACGGCACATACGAGGGCTGGTCTGAGGACTTCGAGATGATCTCCAACAGCACTACTCAGGCACAGCTTGACAGTTCCACATATCTCAATATGGTGGCAAGCCAGCTGCCGCCAAACGAGAAGATCGAGCTTGGCGGTCATTCCAAGGGCGGCAACGATGCCGAGTACGCTTTTCTTTACTGCGACAGAGACGTTGCCGACAGAGTCTGCGGCATATACGGCTACGACAGCCCGGGCATCAGCAGCGATACCATGAGAGGAACCGAACGCTACGACGAGTATTTGCGGCTTTCGAGAGGCAAGCACATCTGTCCGCAGGATTCCTATGTGGGACAGCTGCTGCGCGAAAACGGCAGCTCCACCTTCGTTCACAGCGTTGAGAGCGGATTGGGCGAGCACGATCCTTTTTCGTGGAATATAGATAAGTATGGCGGTTTCACTCCGGACTCGCAGTCTACTATGTCAAGAGCCATCGACGACATACTGGACGCTGCTGTTCCGACGCTTTCTCCAGAGGAACGTCAGCAAGTTTTCAAGGTAGCCGACAGCATTATCAAGAATATTGCTTATCCCGAAAATGGCGAGAGAGATATCAAACAAGTACTCAGAGACATAGGCAATAATCCCGCAGTGCTGTCGGTAGTCGCCAAAATGCTGATAGCCACAGGTGTAGTAGGCGGAATGAACGCAGCTGCGGATTACATTAGACGTAAGACCGGCATTCCTATTACCTCCGAGGACATCAGCGACTTTATCGATATGTCAGCCGATACGGTCGAAGAATACTGCAATGACTTCAGAGAGATGTGGGAGACCGGCATGGATACGCTGAAAGAGGGTTGGGAGACCGTCAAGGAGACCGCATCCGGCATCGGAGAAGCCGCTGTCAACACCTGGAACGATATCACAGAGGGTGCAGGCAATCTTATTGATTCGGGAATGGATTTTCTCAGCAGTCACAATCCGTTCAGTAAGAAAAGCAGCGGACCGAGCGGTCACAGCAGCAGTTCTCACGGCGGCGGCGGACATCATCGTTCGGGCGGCGGTTCCGGTTCGGGCGGCGGCATCTTAAGCGGAGTTATGAACAAGCTGCGCGAGGACTTCAACGTACTGAGGCACGGCGCCGACGATCTGCTGGGCTACGACATTATCCTCGACGAAGAAGCGTTTGCCAAGGCAGCGAGCGATTTTGAGGACCTTGCCGATCAGATCAAACAGCTGCGTAAGGACATCGAAGAGCAGCTTGAAATGCTCCAGCACGGCTTTGACACTCCCGCGGGACACAAGTTCATTGATTCGTGCCGCAACAATCTGCTGAGACCGCTGGAGGAGCAGCAGATCGTGGTCGAGCACATTTCCGAGACGCTGCATAAGTGCATAAACGAGTATCAGTCGGTATTCAACGAATACAGCGAGCTTACCGCGCTGATCGCTTCGGATTAACAATTCGGCGCGACGGCGGCTTATTAAAGATCAATAACTTTTTCGGAGCAGGCTTTCCATTAAGTCTGCTCCGTTTTTTATACATAAAAAACCGCCGTCCACGCTCGGACGGCGGCTTTGATGTTTGGTTTTCTTTCGCCAAAAGGGACGAAGTCATTAAGTCAGATCCTGATAATCTATCATGCCGTAGCTTGCTTCGCCCGTTCTGTTTGTCATATCCTTAAGGACGGTAACAACAGAGGTGTCGATGGTGCCCGACTTCTTGATGACAGCGATCTTGTACTTCGGATAAATGGTGCCGTATCTTTCAACGCTCTCGGGAACTACCAGCTGGCGCAGTACAGTATTCACCTTGTCGATAACCGCATCGGAGCTTGTCATCTCGCCCTCTGCGGGGAGCATTATTACAAATTCGTCCGAACCTGTACGGTAAATGCCGCTTTCGGGGAAGCTCTCTTTAAGGATATTTACGGTGCGCACGAGCATAAGGTCGCCCGAGTCGTTACCGAACTGAGAATTGATGCCGCTGAAATCGGCGATATTGAACAGCATGAAGTAGTAGTTCTTGGAACGGTCGCCCGAAGCGGTCTCAACATCCATCGAGAAGCGGATACGGTTGTTTACGTTGGTAAGAACGTCCGTGAACATCGCCTGGTTGAGCGATTTCTTGGTGAGGTTGTTCTTCGCGATGGTCGAAACGAGCTTTTCGTTGATCTTCGCCTGCCGCTTGCTCATGATGTTGAATATTACGATAAGGCTGAGGATTACAAAGCCGAATATGCTGAGGTAAATGAACATCGTCGTGGTCAGAGCGAATACCTCGCTCTTGTAGTCGTCGAGGAACACTATCCAGCCGTATTTCGGAATGAGAGAATAACTCGAAACATAGGTCTTGCCGTCAAATTTGTATTCAAATTCACCGGTGGAATTATCGGCGGACTGCTTGAACTGTTCGCAAAGCCTTACGATATTTTCGTTATCAGCCTCGGTGCCTATCGTGTTGGCGTCGCGGCTGAATATGTATTTGCCGTCCTTAATGTTTACCATCGAATAGAACGAATTTTCGATACCTCTTACGGGAACGGCGTCGAGCGTCTGTACCAGACCTTCGGTGAAGATACCGAGACCAACAAGACCGATCGGCTCATTATTTTCGTTGTAGACTGCTATGTACATGGATATGATCTGCTTCTGAGTTGCGGGGGAGATGATGATGCCTGCGTTCCAAAGACCTCTGTCGCCGTTAACGAGCGCCGACTGGAGCTGACCCAGCTTGTCGCGGTCGGGACGGGTGGTCATACCGATAACGGGGTCGCCGTTGGTGTGAGTAAGTACGAGAGTATCCCATGTACCTACCCAAACGCCCTCAAGATAAGGAATGTCGTTGCCGAACTGAACGGTAAAGTCCTGAGCCGCCTTCTGGAGCTTATCGGCGGTTATGAGCTTTTCCTCATCGCTGCCTTCTGCTGCGGTGGCGGGAACTTCAGCCCTTGCGCCCTTATCGGGGAGCAGCGTTTTGAAATCGAAGCCCGTGCTGTTGGCGAATTTGAGCAGGTCGGTGATCTGCTGCGCCTTACTGAAATCACGAAGAGTGTTTTCGGCGTTGCTTACATAGGTCTCGATGATCTGCGCACGCTCGTCGGTGATAGCGCCCAGGTGCTGCTTTGAGTTCTCACGGGTCTTGTTACTTATAAGTACAGTAATAAAGACCGAAAGTATAAGCATTACTATAAGCTGGAATATCAGCATCAGATTCAGGTTAAGGGAGGAACCCTTTCCCGAGCTTTTCTTTTTATTTTTTGCCATTTTCAGTATACCTCTCTGTTAAATTGACCATAAGCGTATAAGGGAAATCTCAGCCGAAAAGACCGAAAAACTTTTTCTTCTTGGGCTTGGCTCCCTCGATAAGTTCTTGAATTTCTTCGTCGTCTTCATCGTCTTCGTCAACGCCGCTCATTATAGCGCCCACTCTGTCTTTGAGCAGACTGCCCTTGGCGGAGATAGTCTTGGAAGTGGACATGGAGTTCATGTTCGTGGATGAGAAGCCTCCTCCGGGAACCATTCCTCCCCCGTACATCGCTATTTCGGAAAACGGGATAAATCTGTCCGGCATAGCGACTACGGCTGCATTGTTCGCGGGATTCATACCGATAAGCAAACCGATGCAGTTATTGCACGGCAGCATAGCGAGCCGATTGTAGGAATCTATCAGAATCAGTGATTCGATCTGATTTTCGCCCATTCCCTGCATATTTTGCATGGCATCGATCTCGGCATGAACTTCGACAGGCGAACCGCTCGATTGATCTAAACGGCTCCTTCCGTAATAGATCTTGCCGCTTGCGGAACATATAACGCATATAGTCTTATCGGGACTCATCTGTTCGCCCTGAGCGGCAAGTTTTTCCGCCACGTCAACTGCGGCTGCATAAATAGCCTCAAACGTCATTTCTTCAAAACCCACCTTTCATTAAATTCATAGATTTAACAATATTAACATTTACCTTCGAAAAACACAAAAATGCGAAAACGTTTAATTACAACAAATTTTCGTTTGATAATTCGATAATTTTGTATTGATTACATATATATAATACCACATAAAACATGAAAAAGCAATAATATAAGTCATGATTTTACAAAATATTAACAAATTTAATATACTATTAACTTATAAAGGCTTATGAGTTCCCTGTTTTTAGGATATTGAACACATTCTTTTGTTTCATATTCTTTTATGCAAACTACACAGTCACAGCAGTCCGTTTTTAATTGTATTGACAAATTTCAAGCCGAGTTGTACTCTTTGTCTTTACAAATAGGCGTAATTGTGCTATAATTTGTACAATAGTGCATTGCACGGAGAAATGTTTGATATTTTACGAAAGGGGTACTGTCCGGGGTCATGGATAATTACAAATATCTTTTGATCGTCGATTGGGTGAAGGAGCGCATAGTTTCCGAGAACCTGAAGCCGAACGACCGTTTTCTCACCGAAAAGCAGCTTTGCGAGATCCACGGTGTCAGCCGTCAGACGGTCAGACAAGCACTGTTGAAGCTCGAAAGCGAGAACGTACTGGTGAGAGTGCGCGGCAGCGGAACATTTGTCGGCGGGAGGGCGGACGTCCCCGCGACGGCTGCCGCTAAAGGGAGTATCGGCGTAGTATCGACATATTTCAGCGATTATATATTCCCGCATATCGTTACGGGCATCGAAAAGGTGCTCAACGACTCTGGCTGTACCATGCAGCTTGCCACCACGCACAACATGGTCGCGGAGGAGCGTCAGGCGCTTGAGGGGATGCTTGCGGGCGGCGTACAGGGCTTGATCGTCGAGCCTTCAAAGAGCGCTTTGCCCAATCCGAACCGCGAGCTTTACGATAAGCTGCGGCAGAACAATATCCCCGTAGTGTTTTTCAATGCGCGTTACCCCTGGTCGGACCTGCCGTATGTCTCGATGGACGACAAGGCGGCGGGCAGGACGGTCACAGACTATCTGTTCGACTGCGGTCACAGGGACATTGCCGGGATGTTCGCTCTTGACGATATACAGGGGCATCTGCGGTATGAGGGCTTTATGGAAAGCAACATGGCGCACGGCGTGAACGATTCGGAGAGGAACGTATTATGGTTCTCGACGCTGGAGCGCAGTATCGTTACCAACTGCATGAAGGAACGGCTTTTCGAGCTTTTCAAGGGAAAGACCGCCGTTGTCTGCTACAACGACAAGTTAGCCGTCAAGATACTGGGCTTTTGCCGCGAGAACGGCATCAAGGTACCCGAGAAGCTCTCGGTCGCGGGCATAGACGACTCGCGTTATGCGGCTATCTGCGAGGTGCCGCTGACGACGGTGCATCATCCGCACGGGCTGCTCGGTGAAGCGGCGGCGGAGACTATTTTGGAAATGATAGGCAACCGTTCGATGACGGCGGAAAACAGGATCTTCAAGCCCGAGCTTATCATCAGAAATTCGGTCGCAAAGCTGTAAAAGTTAAACGGGACACGGACCTCGGCAAGGAATATAATGCCTAAGGTCGGTCTTGCGATCCGAACTATTGTCAACATATCCCATATTATAATAAACCATAATAAACCGAAAGGAGCGATCCGCTATGCCGCAGAAAACGGCTCCCGACGAATACAGGTATGTAAAAAAACTTGATACTGCGCGTATCGACGAGCTTTTGCGCAGCGGCAGCATTGAGACCTGCGGCAAAGCGATCGACGAGATACTCGAAGAGGTGCGCTTCTCGGAGCTTCATTCGATGGTGCTGCGGCTCTATGTCGTCACGGATATCTACATCGCGGCAAGGAGCTTTTCACGCGAGCTTGAGGTCTCCGACGAGGAGTTCACCGC
This sequence comes from Ruminococcus sp., assembly GCA_024697705.1. Classification (GTDB taxonomy): domain Bacteria; phylum Bacillota; class Clostridia; order Oscillospirales; family Ruminococcaceae; genus YE71. The sequence continues at coordinate 3,875 of JAILFF010000076.1, read as the reverse complement.
ACTTTTCGGCGGAGCAGACGATATCGGCTACGGGCTCACGACGCTTGACAGCACCGTTGAGCTCATCAAGGAGATGTTCGCCTTCTGTATCATGCGGCGAATGGAGCGCTCGAGGGAGAACGGCAACTGCGTCGTGCGGAACGCCCGCGGCTACATCAACGAGAATTATATGAAGACCGATCTTTCGCTAACAAACGTGGCTTCGGCAGTCGGGATAAGCCCGACCTATCTCAGCGCTCTTTTCAAAAAGGAAACGGGCAGAAATCTTTCGGAATACGTCACCAACGTGCGGATCAACAAGGCTAAGGAGCTGCTTTGCTGCACCTCGAAGCTTATCTACGAGATAGCTTTTGAAGTCGGCTTTCAGGATTACCGCTATTTCAGCCAGATATTCAAGAAATGCACGGGGCAGACACCGCGGCAGTTCCAGAATACCGCGAACGGAAGCCTGCTGACGGCTGATGTTTGATGTTTGATTTTTTTCGGGAAAGAGAGCTATCATAAAAAATATTTTCTTAAAAATACAAATTTATAGTCTGTGACAGACCTTCAAAATGTCAATACAAGTAAGACGGAAAATGTATTGACAAAACAGACGGAAGGCTTACATATTTATCATACAAATGATCGCGGAAATGCTCCGCAAAAGCTAAAATCCTCCACCGTCGGAAAACATGGCGGAGATGTACAAAACGGACAGCATTTACAGTGCAAAAGGAGAAATTTATGGAGATCTCGGAATTTATAAAAAACGGCAAGTCGGTAATAGGCATCGAATTCGGTTCGACGAGGATAAAGGCGGTGCTTGTGGGCGAGGATAATTCGCCGCTGGCTTCGGGTTTTCACGACTGGCAGAACAGCCTTGATAACGGCGTGTGGACATACCCCCTCGACGAGATAAAGGCGGGCTTGCAGGACTGCTTCGGCGGGCTTATCAAAGACGTTAAGGACAAATTCGGCGCGGAGCTCACCTCTGCGGCGGGATTCGGTATCTCGGCGATGATGCACGGTTATCTCGCCTTCGACGAAAACTGGGATCTGCTCGTGCCGTTCAGAACATGGCGCAACACCATGACGGGCGAGGCTGCCGAAAAGCTCACCGCCGAGCTGGGATTCAATATCCCGCAGAGATGGAGCATTGCGCACCTGTATCAGGCTATATTAAATAATGAAAGCCACATAAATAAGATAGCCCACATCACCACCCTTGCGGGATATGTGCATTTCCTGCTGACGGGCGAAAACGTACTCGGCGCGGGCGACGCTTCTGGTATGTTCCCGCTTGACGAAAAGGGCGGCTACGACGCGAAAATGGCTGCGCGTTTCGACGAGCTTACCAAAGGCACGGCGTTTGACAAGCCTCTGCTGAACGTACTTCCCGGTATCGTCAAAGTCGGCGACTGCGCGGGTACTCTTACGGACGAGGGCGCAAAGCTTCTCGACCCGACGGGCGCTTTCAAGGCAGGCGTGCCGTTTTGTCCGCCCGAGGGCGATGCTCAGACGGGCATGGTCGCGACGAACAGCATCGTTCCCAAGACGGGCAACGTTTCGGCGGGAACTTCGATCTTCGCTATGATCGTGCTTGAAAAGGCGCTTAAGAAAGTACACCGCGAGATAGACATCGTCACCACCCCCGACGGCGACCCCGTCGCGATGGTTCACTGCAACAACTGCTCGACCGACCTTGACGCCTGGGTGAATATGTTCGGCGGGCTGCTGAAAGCGGCGGGCTGCGATAGCCCCAAGCCGAAGCTCTACGACACGCTTTACGCGCTTGCAGCTGAGGGAGAACCCGACTGCGGCGGAATTGTTTCGTACAACTACTACGCGGGCGAAGAGATCACGGGACTGACGGCGGGCAAGCCGATGGTCTTCCGCGACCCCGAAGCGAAATTCACCATACAGAATCTTATGCGGAGCCTTGTTTATTCATGCTACGCGACTTTGAAGCTCGGCATGGATATCCTCACCAAGGAAGAGAACGTCAAGCTCGAAAGGCTGTACGCGCACGGCGGACTGTTCAAGACCCCCGTACCGAGTCAGAACATACTTTCGGCGGCGCTCGGTGCGGACGTTACTCTGATGAAATCGGCGGGCGAAGGCGGCGCGTGGGGCATTGCGCTTTTGGCGGCGTACATGACCCGCGGTGACAAATCGCAGAGTTTGAAGGACTTCCTTGCGGAGAGCGTATTCAATGGCGCGGAGGGCAGCACAGTCTCTCCCGACGAGCGTGACGCGGAAGGCGTTGCGGCGTTTATGGGCGCGTACAAGTCAGGCATTGCGGCTGAAAAAGCGGCGTGCGGGCAGTAAATCAGCTTATGACCCCTCTAATATAAAAGAAACCAAAAACTGTCGTCAGGGCGAAAGCTTGGCGGCAGTTTTTGGTTAGATAAAAGATAAGAGATAAAAGATAAGAGATATTTCAAAGTGAGGGCAAACCAAAAGTCTTAGGAAGGGGGTGTGGGGGAGAACCCTTCTTCAGAAGGGTTTCCCCACAAAAAGCCGGGGTCGGCAGAAAACAACTCGGCGAGAGACAACAGTACGTTTCAAAAATAAAATCGGCAATTCATAAAGAAGCCCACAAAAAGGCGCAAAATAATGATTCTGCAAAATTGTTCGAGAACAAAAGAATTGCCGATTTTATATTTGCAAAAGAGCGCAGCGATTTTTGCAAATGAGATTTCCCCTCCGACAGAAAAGTGCAGTGTCCCGCGTTTTCGTTGGACGAAAATCGCTTCGCTCTTTCGTCCAAATAAAATCGGCAATTATCTTGTTTCCGAACAGATATGCAGATTTATTCGCTTCTGCGTTTTTGTTCGATTTTCTTTAAATTGCCGATTTTATTTTTGAACCGTTCGTCTTTCTTTCTCCGATAAGATTGCTGCCGTCGTCAGCTTCTGTGGGGGAAACCCTTCTGAAGAAGGGTTCTCCCATGCACGAGCTTGCTCGTGCCAACCCCTTCCTAAGACTTTTGGTTTGCCCTCACTTTGCGTTGTTTTTCAACTTCCTAAGACTTTTGGTTTGCCCTCACTTTCTGCTTTTTTGTTTTTAGTGAAAATGTCTATTACATACTTGCTGATTTGTGCAATCCGCCGAAATTATTACCTTGCACAGAAAATCATCATTCACCCCTTGACAATGTATATACACATCTGATATAATGTGTATATTGAATATATACATTAGTCACGACATACACAGTCCGGACAACGTGCTGCCGTGTTCCTTAAGGAGTCTCACACATGGATATTTTGATAAGCAACGCCTCGGGCGAACCTATCTACACACAGATAACCAATCAGATCAAGAAAATGATCCTCGACGGTACGCTGAAAGAGGGCGACGCGCTGCCTTCGATGCGAAACCTCGCAATGCAGCTGCGTATCAGCGTTATCACGACAAAACGCGCCTACGAAGAGCTTGAACGCGACGGCTTTATCGAGTCGTATACGGGTAAGGGCAGCTTCGTAAGGGCGCAGAATAAGGAGCTTTTCCGCGAGGAACAGCTCAAAGAGATCGAATCGCTGCTTTCACAGGCGGCGGATAAGGCGGCTCGCTGCGGTATACCGCTTTCCGAGCTTAAGGAGATACTTGACCTCGTTTACGACGGAGAGGGTGGAATTAATGAATGATTATGAAAACGCTGTCGAGATAAAGAACGTTACCAAAAAATACGACGGCTTTACGCTCGATAATATCAGCTTTAACGTGCCGAAAGGCAGTATAATGGGCTTTATAGGTCAGAACGGCGCGGGTAAGACTACCACGATCCACTCGCTGCTGAATATCATACCGATAAACGCGGGCGAGATAAGGCTTTTGGGGCTTGACCATATCGCGGACGAGATCGAAGCCAAACAGCGCATGGGCGTGGT
>JAILFF010000115.1 GCA_024697705.1 Ruminococcus sp. | reverse complement strand
CGCGGTCGGCGTGCAGCCTTACATTTCATCTGCACCTGAAACGGCTGACCTGCTTCCTTACAGTTCTCCCCGCAAAAGCCCCCGTCGGGGGACGGAAAACCGCCGTCAGCGGTTCTCAAGATACGTCAGGACTGCGTCCTCGAACGAATCGCCCCTCGTGAAGATACCCTCGTAGTCCACCTGAATGTTCAGCTTCATAAGCTCGATCTTCTCGGAGATCTCCTCCGTTTCGGCTCTGAGCTTGTTAAGCTGCTTCTTCACTGCGTTGCGGTCGAAGTCGATGGTCTTTACGATCTCCATCGGGTAGGAGTAACGCACCTGATCTCCCGTCTCGTTGAACTTGTAGGCGATGCCGTCCTTCTTTATTTCGGAGGACTTTATCTCCGCAAGCGTGCGCAGACGTTCGATCAGACGGTGCTTGACGGCGTTGTTCGCAACGAGCGTATCGAAGCTCTCCTTCTCGGCGTTCTTCGCCTTCTCCACCGCTTCGTTCAGACGGCAGATCTCGCCCAGCATATAGCCGCAGAAGTCGATCAGTACGTTGTTGGTGATGCGCTCGTCAAGGTTCACCTCGCGGGGTACCTCGATCACTTCGTCCTCCGCCGCGGAATAGGACTTGCTCTTGAAGTGCTTTTCGACGGTCTTAACGACGTAGCGCGGATCAAGGAACATATAGGCTTTTCTCATGAGTTCTTCGTAATAGTTGGCGAGCTCGAAGCTTTTCTTAAGAGTTATCATTATGTATTACCCCTTTCGGTTTTTTGTCTGTCTTGTTTTGTTTACAAGAATATTATAGCACACCGCAGGCAGATTGTCATTAAAAATTTTCTGCGGAGTCTTTCCTTTCGATCCTTTTTTTCTTGATTCCCACCATGCTGAGCGCCACCGCCGGCAGAATGATAACTGCCGTTAAGATCATGAGGGAGACGAACAGTATTTTTCTCAATCTGCCGAAATCCTTTAAGTCGCTGCCGACGATTTTCTCGCAGAATCGTTCGCCGTAAAAAAGCGAAACGAACCACGGACGCAGAAAAGCCCAAAGCCTTTTGAAATAATTATTTTTCATGATCTCTTTCCTCCCTGACTTTTGTTCCTTGACGAAAATGAAACAGCGCCCAATATCATCGCCGCCGCTGTTTCGAGCGGAATGATTATCCTTGCCGCACAGCGCATTATCTTAGCGAAGATCTTAAAGCCGCTTAACGTTTTGTTGGAGGACAGTATCCCGTAGGTCAAGCCGCCCGCCGCACCCGTCGAGCCGACAAACGCCGCTATCAGCCACGGGAATATGAATATCGAAAATATATCTCTTTTTTTCATGAAGAACATCTCCTTGATAAAGAGCCGCGGGACTTCCCGGGTTCCTGCATTAATTATACTACTTCCGCGTATAATATACAAGATGTCGGAGGTCACTTTCTGCGGTTACATTTGTCACGAAAGAAAGTGAAAAACGCATTTCACGACGGAGAACGAGCCGCAGGAGCATTTTACTTTCTTTATCACCCACGCTGCGGTCAGAAAACATATTTCAGCCGCGAGCGTGATAACAAAACCCGCGATGGCGCCTATCACAAAGCTTTCAAAGCCGTAAGTTTTGGAAAACATAAATGTTATGCCTGCCGTGGCACAATACAGTCCAAGCAGAAACGCACCTGCAAACGGAGCGAGTATCGCAGTGCTTACTTTTTTATCGGTCTTATTCATAACAGTCACCTCCGAAAAATATGCGGCAGTATCAGAACCACCAGTCGTTGAGCGTTTCCCACAGACCGCCTGCCCAGAAGAACGAGCCTGTCATGAATACGAAAGTTCCGAATACTGCCGCCGCACGAAGCGGTAAAGCGCGAAGCTCGCTCTTACATTCGTGACCTCTTTTTATGCGGACGGCTTTACAGATGAGGTACAGGAAGAAATTTATCAGGAAAAAAAAGCCGATGGCTAAAAAGATAAACAGTATGAACGCTAAGATGCCTGCGAACGCCGCAAATAAGAGTGCTGCCGACGCCGCCCAACCGAGAAGGAAATTGACCGCTAAACTAAGTGCAACGGGCACCTGTGAGAAGTATTTTTTTAACATAAAGATCGTCTCCTTTCGGGAATAGGTTTAATTGACAGCCGCAGCTTGCTTTTTTCTCATTTATGGTTTTGTCTTTCTGTCTGCTATCATCTGCCGGAGCCGCACGATCAGCAGCATCGTGCCTGCCGCCATGATCTGACAGAAATCGTATATAAGCGTAAAAACAAAGCAGAAAAACTTCTTTAACATCGGACGGTGATTTTTGAACAGCTGTATAACTGCTATCCCCATAACAACACAGAAAGCACCGATGATCGTTATGATAAAGCCCGACATGGCTCCCATTAGAAACGCCCCGAGACCGTAACTCTTAGGCGAAAACATGAATGAAACACCGGCTCCCGCGAAATACATACCGAAAATCAGAGTTACCAGAAAGGGCGCAAAAACCGCCGCGGCTATCTTTTCCTTTTTGCTTAAGTTTTTTTCCCGCACCGCTTTGCAGATAAGATAAAGGAACAGGTTCGGCAGAAAAAACATACAGCATAATATCAGTACACAAAGAGTGACCACGCCTTCATAATACTCGTTTGCGGAAATGGACATTCCGCAGAAGGCTTCCAGCCCGAGCAGAAGATTCAGCCCGATGAATAAAAGCAGAGGAACAGTGCTAAAGTATTTTCTTAACATAAAGATCGTCTCCTTTCGGGAATGTCATGGTCGTTTGTTTCTGATAATATTATACCGCGAAACCCCGCACTCGGCAAGATGTCATAGGTCACTTTCGACGGTTACATTTGTCACAAAGGATAGGACATTAAGCCTTTGAAGCCTCAGCCTGCTTTTGCTCCCTTTGGCGCTTTACCGCTTTTATCAGACAGACGATAAGGCGAATCACCGTCAAAGGCACGATGACGTACAGCTCATATACCAATACGTTCAGGAACATAAGGCTCGCACCCAGATTAAAGCCGCCGATTCCGTAAGCAACGTGTCTTGTCAACCAAAGATAGTATTCAAAACCGTTCCGATAACACCATGAGCCATAAAAAAGCGCCGCGGCAGGAGGAGCAGCGACCGCGCATAAAACAACGATCTTTTTTATAACGGAAAAGAATTTATTCGTCACGGCGATCGGCTCCTTTCGTGAGTTTCGCGGGTTTGTTTTTCTTATATTATCATACCACGAAAACCGGGGCGCCCGCAAGATGTCGTAAGTCACTTCATGCGGTTACATTTGTCACAAAATAAAAACGGACAGCGCCGAAACGCCGTCCGTGAAAAATATCTTTTATCTCTTATCTTTTATCTTCTTATCTTTTTTAGTACGCTTTGCCCCAAAGAACCATGCACTTGGCGGGCTTGCCGCAGCAAACGCACTTGTCGGAGATGCCATGCTGCTCGAAGGGGATACATCTCGAACCTGCGCCTGTCAGCTCCTTGACCTTGTCCTCGCAGGCTTCGTCGCCGCACCACATAGCCTCGATAAAGCCGTCGCCCTTTTCGGTGAGCGCCGCATTTATCTCGTCAACGGTGGTACACTGATAGGTGCGGTTCTTGCGGTTCTCGGCAGCCTTCGCAAACATACCCTTCGGAATGTCGTTTTCGAGCAGGGTCTTGATCTTTGCAGCCAGCTCATCGAACGCTACGTCGTTTTTTTCGCCGCTGTAACGAACAGCTACCACGCACTTGCCGTTTTCGATATCCTTGGGACCTACCTCGATACGAACAGGCACGCCGCGCATCTCATGCTCGGCGAACTTCCATCCGGGCGACTGGTCGCGGTCGTCAACCTTTACTCTTACGCCGTGAGCCTTGAGCATTTCGCAAAGCTCGTTAGCCTTTTCGAGAACGCCCTCCTTGAACTGCTGTATCGGCAGGATAACTACCTGTACGGGAGCTACTGCGGGCGGCAGAACAAGACCGCTGTCGTCACCGTGGGTCATGATAACCGCGCCGATAAGGCGGGTGGTAACGCCCCACGAGGTCTGGTGCGGATATTCAAGCTTGTTGTCGCGGCTGGTGAACTGGATTCCGAAAGCCTTGGCAAAGCCGTCGCCGAAATAGTGCGAGGTGCCCGCCTGGAGCGCCTTGCCGTCGTGCATCATGGCTTCGATAGCGTAGGTCGAAACGGCTCCCGCGAACTTGTCGCTCTCGGTCTTTTGACCCTTTACTACGGGCATCGCGAGAGAAGTCTCGCAGAAATCGGCGTAGACGTTCAGCATCTGCTCGGTCTCGTGAACGGCTTCGTCGGCTGTCTCGTGAATGGTGTGACCCTCCTGCCATAAGAATTCACGCGAACGCAGGAACGGACGGGTTGTCTTTTCCCATCTTACGACCGACACCCACTGATTGTACAGCTTCGGCAGATCGCGGTAGGAATGAACGATATTGGCGTAATGCTCGCAGAAAAGCGTCTCGGAGGTCGGGCGAACGCAAAGGCGTTCTTCAAGCTTTTCGCTGCCGCCGTGAGTTACCCACGCAACCTCGGGCGCGAAGCCCTCGACGTGGTCTTTTTCCTTATTAAGAAGGCTTTCGGGAATGAACATCGGCATACATACGTTCTCGTGACCCAGCGCCTTAAAGCGGGTATCGAGGTCGTGCTGCATATTCTCCCAGATAGCGTAGCCGTAGGGACGGATCACCATGCAGCCCTTAACGCTGGTGTATTCTACAAGCTCGGCTTTTTTACAGATGTCGGTGTACCACTGTGCGAAATCCTCGTCCATCGAGGTTATCGCTTCAACCATTTTTTTCTTTGCCATGTTTGAAATCAACTCCATATATATCTTTGTGATAGATTTTATAATTAAGATCGTAATCCGGGTCGGACGACTTGTCAAACGGACCCTGCACAGTTGGCGCGTTTGGGTCGGCACTGTCCGGGCTGTCCTCCCGTCGTGGTCGGTGAGCGTCTATCCATTTGGCAAGGCGCGGCGTAACGATGCAGCAGAGCATAATAACGCCCATAAGCACGAATGTTGTGAGCATAACCTTCACAAGCAGCTGTACGATACCGCCCTCCATAGAACACGCCTCCCTCCGGCGTTTTAATTATAGCACGTTTTTTTTACCATTTCAAGCGTTTTCAGACATTATTTTAACTTTATTAACATTAACGGGTGCAAGGCAAGCGCTCAAACAAAAAACCGCGAAGCGGAACCGGGGTAAAGTAAAGCCCACCGTAGAAACCCGCGAAGCGGAAAAGGGGTCAAGGGGCTCCCGCCCCTTGCGGGGTATGGGGCAGAGCCCCATTCGGAATCAAGCCGCGCGCTTGAAAAACTAACCGCCCTCACAAACCCGCGCGCGGCTTGTTTCTTCCTTTGGGCGAAGTGAGCGGAGCGAACGAGCTGTCTGTGGGTACAGCACTTTCTTTACGGTGAGGCAGAGCGCAATCTTTTGGCGAAAAACGCTTCGCTCTTTCGCCAAATAAAATCGGCAATTTATTTGTTTCCGTACATACTTGCTGATTTATTCTCTTGTGCGTTTTTGTTCGCTTTTCTTGGAATTGCCGATTTTATTTTTGAACCGTACACTTTGCTTCTTACCAATAAGCTTGCGAACGTCGTGGGTTTCTGTGGGGGAAACCCTTCTGAAGAAGGGTTATCCCCCACACCCCCTTCCTAAGACTTTTAGTTTTGTCCTCACTTTGCGTTTTTTATCCTTCCTAAGACTTTTGGTATGCCCTCGCTTGCCCAAATCATACAACCTATCGCAATTATATTTCGGACGTTTTAGCATATCTGTCAGTTGACGAAAACCATTGAAAAGTAGTATAATTACTATATATAACTAAATATTGACGGAGAGAATGATATTTTATGAAGCTTTATAAGAGAACATGGGCGGAGATCTCCCTCGACGCCCTCAAAAATAATTACACCGCTTACCGCAGCCGCATCGACAGCCGCACCGAAATAATGTGCGTCGTAAAGGCGTTCTGCTACGGACACTTCGACAAAGCCGTAGCGCCGTTCTTGCAGGACACTCTCGGCGTGAAATGGTTCGCGGTGTCGAACGTTCACGAAGCGATTCGTCTCAGAAAGGCGGGCATTACCGGGAATATCCTTATTCTTGGCTACACCTCGCCCGACGAGACCGAGGAACTGGAGGAATTCGACATAATCCAGGCGGTAATGTCGCTCGATTACGCCCGCGAGCTTTCGGCGAACGCCGCAAAAGCCGTGCGGTGTCATATCGCGGTCGATACGGGTATGACGAGGATAGGTCTGCGCGGTACGCCCGAGGTTATCGCGGAAAGCATGGTCGAGATCGCCGCCGTGCCGAAGCTCAAGGTCGAGGGCGCGTTCACTCACTACGCCGTCGCCGACAGTCTTTCTCCCGAATGTGCCGAGTACACAAGACAGCAGACCGAGCTTCTTTTTGCCGCCGCAGACATCGCACGCGGCAGGGGAGTGGAGCTTACTACCGTTCACAGCCTCAACTCGGCGGGAGGGCTTTTCTACTACGACGAGCGTTCGGCTTTGGCGCGGCTGGGGATAATCCTCTACGGCTTGAAGCCCGACGACGGTCTTGAAATGCCGTTTGAGCTTGAACCCGCAATGGCGCTGAAATCGACCGTTTCGCAGGTAAAGACCGTCGAAGCGGGAGTGGACATCAGCTACGGCAGGACGTTCACCACGCCGCGTGAGATGAAGATAGCGACGGTCGCTTGCGGCTATGCGGACGGCTATCCGAGAGCGCTTTCCAATATCGGCGAGGTCATTATACACGGGAAGCGGTGCAGGATCGTCGGACGGGTGTGCATGGATCAGTTCATGTGCGACGTTACGGACGCGGGTGAAGTCAAGGCGGGCGACACGGTAACGCTTATCGGCGAGGACGGCGGCGAGAGGATAACCGCCGACGATATCGGGCGGCTGACGGGGACGATCGGATATGAGATCGTCTGCGGCATTTCCGAGCGTGTACCGAGAGCGATTTTCAAAAACGGCGAGAATATAGGAGTACATAAATTATAAGATAAGAAGATAATAGATAAAAGATAAAAGATACTCTTGATTGCCAAAAAATATCTTTTATCTCTTATCTTTTATCTGTTTATCTTTTTTTGTGAGGTGTTTGCCTTGAAATACTTAGGATTTATTATACGCGCCTTACTGCTGATGACCCTTTTCAACTGCGTTGGTCTGTGGGCGCTCGGCGGCTCGGCACTGCTTAAAGGACTGGGCATCGCAGCACTTGCCGTTCATCTCGGTGCGTTCCTCGCTTTGCCGCAGATACACAGCAAAAAGGAGAAGGAAAAGCTCTCCCCACGGCTGAAACGGCTCTCCGACGGCGCTTATACGCTCGGCATCGGTCGGCTGCTGCTGTGGCTCGAAGTCCCCGCGATAGCGGCGCTGGCGGCGTTCGGCGGGCTTTCGCTCGTCAGAAATATTGTGAACGCCGTTATCGCTTACCTGTTTCTTCTGCTGCTCAATTCGGCGGGCGTGGTAAGGCTGGCTGTCTCCTCAAAGCAGATCAAGCTGCCGCATTACCTGCTGCTGATGTGTACCTGGTATATACCCGTGGTCAATTCGCTGGTGCTGAGAAAATTCCACCGCCTCGCCCGAACCGAATACCGCGTCGAGCAGGCAAAGGACGACCTCAACGATATGCGCGCCGAGAACCGCATCTGTCAGACCAAATATCCGATACTCATGGTTCACGGCATATTCTTCCGCGACTGGCAGTATTTCAACTACTGGGGACGTATCCCGAAGGAGCTTGTCAAAAACGGCGCTGCGATCTTTTACGGCTGTCAGCAGTCGGCTGATACTATCGAAAACAGCGCCCGCGAGCTTGCCGCGCAGATCAGGACCATCATCGAGCAGACGGGCGCTCCGAAGCTGAATATCATCGCGCACTCAAAGGGCGGACTTGACAGCCGCTATGCTATCTCGCAGCTCGGCATGGATAAATATGTCGCGTCGCTCACGACGATAAATACTCCGCACCGCGGCGCCGCGTGGGTGGACGATGTTTTGAGCAAGGTGCCGCAGGGGATAGCGGATACTCTCGACAGAAAGTATAATTCACTTTTTTCAAAGCTCGGCGACAAGAACCCTCATTTTCTGCTCGGAGTCAAAGACCTGACCGCCGCCGCGTGCGAGCGCTTCAACACCGAAAATCCCGATATGCCGGGCGTATTGTATCAGAGCATGATGTCGAGAATGTCAAGTCCGAAGGCGGCGGGATTTCCTCTGAATCTCGGCTATCATCTCGGCAAGAAGTTCGACAAGGGCGGCAACGACGGACTGGTGGGCGTGAATTCGGCGCTCTACTGGGAAGGCTCGGAAATGCTTCCCGACACGCATCGCCGCGGTATTTCTCACGGAGATATGATCGACCTTATGCGTGAGAATATAGAGGATTTTGACGTCCGCGAGTTTTATGTTGAGCTGGTCAAGAAGCTTAAGGAACGCGGGCTGTGACTTGCAGGGTAAGATCTGCGGAGAAGCTTTACAAAGACTTCCGATGTTTGTTGTCGGAAGTCTTTTGCGTTTATTTGACAAAGTTTAGATTATGTGCTATAATTGCTGATATTGATTCCCCAATTAATTCTTGAAAATTTATGCGCAGGACTGCTGCCGAGAGACAAGGAAGAAAGCCGCAGCTTTGCTGTCGCAAGGCAAGGATTTCTGACGCAGTATCTCGGCAGCAGGACAAGCAGAAAATTCAAGAATTAATTGGGGGAGCAATA
>JAILFF010000053.1 GCA_024697705.1 Ruminococcus sp. | reverse complement strand
TTTCAAACACGGGGATTAAAATATATCTTTTATCTCTTATCTTTTATCTTATTTACAAATGTTCATTTACTGTAAAATAATCGCCGTCGCATGGAATCTCCCCCGCGGCGGCTTTTCTTTATTATTTATGCCAAGCGGTATCCATAAAGCTCACTCTCTTTTCGAGCCAGCCGCGCAGATATTCCGCCGATTCTTTTTCCGTCTTGCAGGCGGCGGCGCGGGGAGCCAGTTCGTCGATAGCTTCATTATAGCGGATATTGTCCCACAGGTCGTAATTGCGTTTGAAAGCGCTTTCGTATTTCGCCGCGTCGTCGGAGATCATATTGTACACTCCATCGAAAACGCCGCTGTCGGAAAGCTCCGTCCATCTGTCCCTGATGATATCTTGATACCAGTCCTCGTTCATGAGCACCATCAGCCACGGATTGCACATATCGTCCCATTTGCCGTTCACATCGTAAACGAGATTCCCCGCATAATAGCCCGTGTCGTCGGAAAAGCGCTCCTTGTTGCCGAGCGCCGAGTCAAAGTCCCACGGAGCCTCGAATACCAGCTTTTTCTTGCCGTTTTCGCTCATATCCACGTCCATGTAGAAGCTTGACCAGTAAATATCCGCGTCGCAGGTAAGCTCGGCTAAGATATAAGCGTCGGCGAGCGACCTTACGTCCACCACGCGCTCGACAGCCTCCCGAGGCGTGATGTCGGCGGCTTCGGTGATGCCCGCGCCGTCGCCGCTTATCACGAACGCCTTGTCGTTCATTGCAGCCTCATACATGATGTTGTAAGTGTTTTCCATGTAATTCGCTATGAAGTCGTGCTGCTCCTGCGAGTAAATATCGCTTTTGATGGTGTAGCCTACGTCGTTCTTTCCGTCACATGAGGGACGCGCCGCTCTGCCCGAACCGCCCCGACCGTCGTAGGGCTTTAGCAGACCGTCGTCATGATAGCTTATTCTGAACTGATTGAGCGGCTCTTCAAGATGATAATAGCCGTCGTATTCGAGAAAATAACCGATGTCGGTGCCCGTGTAGTCTTTTTCGGGAGCGGCGATATCAACTCTGCCGCCGTTTGCCTGCTGCTGCTCGGTAAGCAGATATACGCCCCAATATTTGCCGTTTATCTTGACCTCCACGAGCTTTGAGTCGGCGGTATAGTAGCCGTCCTTACCGAGTATCTCCTCGGCGAGTTTGAACGCCGTTTTGTTGCGAAGCATCGAGAAATCCTTGTATTCCGCGAGCAGCAGCCAGTTTTTGTATTCTCCGCCGTCGTTGAGCCCCGGCATACTCTGTTTTTCTGCGAACTTGATGCGAAACGGCTTTTTGGGGTAAGTGGTAGTCCAGTTGCCGCGCACCTTTACCTCTGCGTCGGCTGAATCAATAAGGACGGTCTTCTCGCTGCCGCCGTCGGTCAGGGTCACGAAACATTCCTCGTAATACGGTTCGGGAGGTATTTTATAGTCGGGAGTCCATGAGGCGATCAGCCCCGAAACATACCCGTTTACGGGCTTGTCGGCAAAATCCGTCGAGGAGGTGTTTTTTGTCGTGATCTCGATAACGGGCAGTTCCTCCTGCGCTGCGGGAGCTTCGGCGGCTTTTTCGCTGCCGGGATTGTCTGACGGCTGACTGTCGATTGTCGTTTCGCCTGCGCCGCTGCTGCCCGCGCAGCCCGAGAGCATCGAAGCTGCAAGCAGAAAAGCGGTCAGCCGCTTGAAACAGTTCTTTTCTTTCTTTATAGACCTCATCTTATTGTCCTCTTTCGTTTGTGTCTTGAAAATCGGTGATACGCCCTGCAATAACGAATTTATGCAAATTGCAGCAATTATTACTGATATATTATAGCATTTTCACAAGCCGATGTCAACACGTTTTTTGCTTAATGTCCAATCAATTTTCGGTCAGATACTTGATTTCTGCAAGAAAATGTGATATACTTAAGTTTAGGATCGACGATTTCTGCTTGAAGGGGAGTGCTTTATATGGACTTTGACGAATTGGAATTCCCACGCGGATATTTTCAGAGGACCAATTCGGGAGGTATAGTGCCGCAGGGTCTGCCCGGAGGCTTTTTTATATACGAGGCGCAGGGAGATGAAAGGATACTTTATGCCGAAAACAATATCGTCAGGCTGTTCGGCTGCGAGAATTTTGATGAGTTTTACGCTTACGTCGGCGGATCGTTCAAGGGTATGGTCCATCCCGACGATCTGCACAGGATAGAGAATCAGATTCAGGCGCAGACTATTCTCGGTGATAAACGCCACGACTATGTGCGCTACCGCATTACCACCAAGAACGGTGAAGAGCGCTACATCGAGGATTTCGGACATCTTCTCCATCAGGAGGGCGGCAAGAGCTTTTTCTATGTCTTTTTGCTGGACGTTGACCGGAACGAATATTATAACCGCAGCAGAAATTCCTATGCCGAAGCGGAGATATTATCCTCGAATAACCAGACCGACCAGCTCACGGGGCTGTTCAATATGTCGTTCTTCTACTTCAAGGTGCAGCTTCTTCTTCAGTCGGCGGAAAGCAGGAGAAAGAATATATCCTTTATCCATTTCGATATCCCCAATTTCAAGATATATAACGAACGTCACGGATATATTCTCGGCGACGAGGTGCTCTGCGACCTTGCGTTGCTGATAAGCACCGTGTTCAGCGAGGGTACTACGGCAAGGTTTTCCGACGACCATTTCTTTGTCTGCACCACCTGCCCGAGAAAAGAGGTCGTTCCGAAGGTCGAATTGATCTGCCGCGATATGCTGATGTGCGAGAACGTCAACAAGAAGATCCGCGTAAAAGCGGGTATCTATTATCTCGACGACCGCCATGCGGAGGTCGGTCTTGCCTGCGACCATGCGAGGCTTGCCTGCAACAGCATAAAAAGCCGCCACGATGTCTCTTACTGCGTGTATGACGAGATGCTGCGCGAAAACCTGCGCCGTCAGCAGTACGTCATCGACCATATTGACGAGGCTGTCGAAAACGAGTATATCAAGGTGTTCTATCAGCCCGTCATTCGTGTTCAGACGGGGGAGATATGCGGTTACGAGGCTTTGGTGCGCTGGTGCGACCCGAAGATCGGTATGCTGAGACCTGCGGATTTTGTTGAAACGCTTGAACAGTTCCATCTTATCCACCTTGTGGATAAATACGTTATCAAGAGGGTCTGCGAGGATCATCAGGAATTGCTTAAAGCGGGCGAACCCGTGGTGCCTGTCTCGATAAATATCTCGCGGCTCGATTTTGAGCTTTGCGATATCTTCGGAACGGTGGAATCCATGTGCAGCAAGTATAACATTCCTCATGATATGCTCGACCTTGAAATAACCGAGAGCGCTCTGAACGATAACGTCGGATACATAAAGAAGGAATGTGACCGTATGATAACGCTCGGGTATCATATCTGGCTCGACGACTTCGGCAGCGGCTATTCGTCGCTGAACACCATTGCCGAATACGAGTTCCATGTGCTGAAGCTCGACCTCGTGTTCCTTAAGAATCTGAAAAACAATCCCAAGACCCGCACGCTTATGACCTATATCATAAACGGCGCAAAGGAAATGGGTCTTTCGCCGCTCTGCGAGGGTGTCGAGGCCGTCGAGCAGTATGAATTCCTGAAAACTACGGGCTGCGACCGTGCGCAGGGATTCTATTTCGGCAAAGCCATGCCGATGGAAGAAACGAGGAAGTTTACCCGCGCCAAGGGCATGACCTGGGAAATAATTCGATAAATGCGTTATAAATGAGCATTTGTAAATAAGATAAAAGATAAGAGATAAAAGATAAAAGATATATTTTAATCCCCCGTGTTTGAAATTTAAAACTAATATTTCAACGTTGCGTATTATATCTTTTATCTTTTATCTTTAATCTTTTATCTTAAAGTAAATGCTCATTTATAGAAATATCTATGACAAGCGCCGGGCTGACAGCTCGGCTTTTGTTTGCTGTTTTGTTCCGCCGCGATAAAAATTTTGTATCTGCTATTGCATTTTTTGCGAAAACATAGTATAATAAAAGAAGCGCCCGTAAAACGACAGGAAGGGAGAGACCGTATGCCTCGTAAAAAGAACAAAAGACCCAAATACCGGCTCGGTTCGGCACTTATAATTTCCCTGATCGCGGTGATCGTGACTTTCTTTGCCTATATGCTCAATACCACGCTCGAAGACGTGCTTGCAAGGGAACGCGGTGAGGGCGTTATCATCACTCATACCGAATCCGAACGCGGTTAATTGGTTTTCCAAATTGACCAATTGTGCGGAATATATAAAAGCACGGTACCGTCATTGTGTAAATAGCTCATTGACATTACATGGATAATACTATATACTTGATAATATGAGTTCCTTGACCACTATATCTTGTGGTCGGCTTTTTTCAGATCACTATTTATTTGTTATCGCTATAAGCGGAATACATTATTTTGGAGGGACTAAGAATGATCGTAAAAATCAAAAAGCGCGACGGCAGACTTGTGACTTTCAACCTGGAAAAGATCGCTAACGCCATCTTCAAGGCGGCTAAGTCCGTCGGGGGTGAAAATTACGAGGAATCGCTTCAGCTTGCGGGCAAGGTCGGCGACCTGCTCATGCAGCGCGGTGTGGAGAACCCCACCGTTGAGGAGATACAGGACTGCGTTGAAAAGGTGCTTATCGAGGACGGTCACGCTTCGACCGCCAAATCGTATATCCTTTACCGCTCCGAACGCACCCGCGCAAGAGAGATGAACACCCGCCTTATGAAGGTCTACGAAGACCTTACCTTCAAGTCGGCAAAGGACAACGATCTTAAGCGCGAAAACGCCAATATCGACGGCGATACCGCTATGGGCACCATGCTCAAATACGGCTCGGTGGGAGCCAAGGAGTTTTATGAGATGTATGTGCTCGACAAGAAGCACGCTCAGGCTCATGCCGACGGCTTCATTCATATCCACGACCTCGATTTCTATACGCTTACGACCACCTGCACGCAGATCGACCTTACCAAGCTGTTCAACAAGGGCTTTTCGACAGGTCACGGCTACCTCAGAACGCCCAATGATATTTCGAGCTACGCGGCGCTCGCCTGCATAGCGATTCAGTCCAATCAGAACGATCAGCACGGCGGTCAGTCGATACCGAAATTCGACTACGATATGGCTGAGGGCGTGAAAAAGACATTCGCTCACCGTTACAGAGACAATATCAGCCGCGCACTGACGCTTATCGCCGACCTCTCCGATTCAAAGGATATCGCCGCTAAGATCGCAGAGCGCATTTTCAAGGAGCGCGGCGTCAAGCCGATACTCGCCAACAACAACGGCTATACCGAAGCGGAAAAGGAGTATCTGCTTGCTTTTGCCGACGCGGAAACAGTCGCCAAGATACAGAAATTCGCCTACAAAACGTCCGTCGAGGAGACCGACCGCGCCACCTATCAGGCTATGGAGGCGCTCGTTCACAACCTGAACACGATGAACTCCCGCGCAGGCGCTCAGACGCCGTTCTCGTCGATAAACTACGGCACCGATACCACCATTGAGGGCAGAATGGTCATCAAGAATATCCTGCTCGCAACGGAGGCGGGTCTCGGCAACGGCGAAACGCCTATCTTCCCGATACATATTTTCAAGGTCAAGGAGGGCGTGAACTATAACCCCGGCGACCCGAACTACGACCTGTTCAAGCTCGCCTGCCGCGTTTCGGCGAAGCGGCTTTTCCCGAATTTCTCGTTCATCGACGCGCCCTACAATCTGCAATACTACAAGGAGGGCTGTCCCGACACCGAGATAGCTTACATGGGCTGCCGTACCCGCGTTATCGGCAACGTCAACGACCCCACCCGCGAGATCGTCACGGGGCGCGGAAATCTTTCGTTCACGACGATAAATCTGCCCCGTCTCGGCATCATCGCCGAGCATGATCTCGACCGTTTCTATGATCTGCTCGATAGATATATGTCTCTCTGCGTAGATCAGCTTTTGCACCGTTTCCGCATACAGTCGGAAAAGAGAGTGAAGAATTTCCCGTTCCTGATGGGACAGGGGATCTGGATGGACAGCGACAAGCTCCAGATCGAAGACACGGTGGGCGAGGTGCTGAAACACGGCACGCTCTCTGTCGGATTCATCGGGCTTGCCGAGTGCCTTGTGGCGCTTACGGGCAAGCATCACGGCGAGGACGAGAACTCACGCAAACTCGGGCTTGAAATAATCGGCAGAATGAGAAAGCGCATGGACGAGGAATCGCAGAACCGCAAGCTGAATTTCTCGCTGCTTGCCACTCCCGCGGAGGGCCTTTCGGGGCGCTTCGTCAAGATCGACAAGAGCAAGTACGGCGATATAAAGGGCGTTACCGACCGCGAATATTACACCAATTCCTTCCATGTGCCTGTTTACTATCCGATCAACGCCTACAACAAGATCGAGATAGAAGCTCCGTACCACGCGCTGACCAACGCGGGTCATATCAGCTATGTTGAGCTTGACGGCGACCCGCTGAACAATCTTCCCGCGTTTGAGAAGATCATACGCTGCATGAAGGAGAAAGGCATCGGCTACGGCTCGATAAACCACCCCGTAGACCGCGACCCTATCTGCGGCTACACGGGCATTATCGGCGACAAATGTCCCCGCTGCGGACGCACCGAAGCGGAGCATAACCGCGTCGTTCACGAGCGCCTCAGACGTATCGACTTCAATACCTGATATTTCGGAAATACATCAAAAAAAGACAGACCCTCAATGACGGGGGTCTGTCTTTTCTTATCCGACAACACGGTAATTATCGGCAGCGTTTTCCTTTGTGGCGTATTCCGATACGTTCAGGACTTCGACCTTGATCGGGCGCTGTCCGAGATTTATCGCGATCACATCGCCGACCTTGACGTCATACGAAGCGCGGGCTATCTTGCCGTTGACCTCGATCTTGCCCGCGTCGCAGGCTTCGTTGGCGACGGTGCGTCTTTTGATAAGTCTTGTTATTTTAAGATATTTATCCAGTCTCATGTTTTTCCTCACAAAAATGGGGGGCAGAGAAACAGCTCCGCCCCCTGAGTTATTGCCTTGATTATTTCTTGTTTACGGCGTCCTTAAGAGCCTGGCCCGGCTTGAATACCGGCACGGTCTTTTCGGGAATAAGAGCCGCTTCCTTGGTGCGGGGATTTCTGCCCATTCTTTCGGGATTGACCTTGGTCTTGAAAGTGCCGAAGCCGACGAGAGTGATCTTGTCACCCGCAACGAGAACGTCGGTAAAGGTGTCGATGACCGCGTTCAGAGCTTTTTCGGCGTCTTTTCTGCTCTCAAAACTGCCCTTTTCATAGATCGCATTAACAAGTTCTGCTTTTTTCATTTTAAATAACCTCCGTTTATTTGATTTATAAGCCGGTTCGCTTAAAGTTCACTTGGTAAAGTAGAGTTCGGAAACGTCGGCGCTTTCGAGCCTGCCGCTGTCCTCGATATTCTTGAAACGCTCGATGAATTCGGCACAGCTGCGTTCAAGCTCTTCCTCGGCGTCGCCGCCTTTCATGCGTATGATATTGGCGCACAGGAACATTATCTCCGAGGTATCGGCGCCTGCCGCCGCACGCTCTTGCAGCAGCTTTTCGGCAACTTCGACGTTCTTGAAATCAACGCCTGCTCTTCCCGCACGCTTGCCGAGCTTCTGCGCCCGCATCAGCGAGGGAAAGACCTTCGGCACGCTTTTGAGCGTTTCGGTGTAGCTTTCCTGATGCTTCTCGCCCATCTTGATCTGATCCCAGTTTTTCAGCACTTCCTCGGGCGTATCCGCAGTAACGCTGCCGAAAACGTGCGGATGACGGTGTATCAGCTTTCTGCACACATCGTCGCAGACCTCTTTCATCGTGAAGCTGCCCGATTCGCGTTCGATGTCGGTATGGAACACTATCTGCAAAAGCAGATCGCCCAGTTCCTCCCTCAGCATTTCGGGAGAACCGCAGTCGATGCCTTCGAGCACCTCGTAGGTCTCTTCGAGCAGATCTCTGCGTATCGTTTCGTGGGTCTGCACCTTATCCCAGGGGCAGCCGTATTCGCATCTCAGAAGCGAGACCAGTTCTTCAAGATCGTTAAAATCGTAGCTGTCTTTTTCAAGCAGCCGTTTTGCCCTGTCCTCAAATTCGGTTTTTAACAAATGTTCCAACGTCAGATCATATCCTTACACAATAGTTTACTTATACTATTTTAACCTATTTTCCCGCTGATTTCAAGGCTTTTTTGTGTTTTTTTTAGAAATAAGGTAAAATAATTCGTTTTTTGGCGAAATGCACAATAAAGTGAATGAAATCAGTGCGATTATTAAGCCGATTGTCACCGAAAAAACGGCTCCGAATCGTGAGATCAAGCCCTCGGGAAGGCTTTCCGTCATGCTTTTTGTCAGAAACGCACCGCAGCCGCACAATGCCGACGGGAGCAGCGGCACAAAAAGTTTGGAAACGCTTTCTCTGTCGGCGCCCGTTCCCCTGACAAGCGCCGTTACCGAAGCCGCGCAGATGACTGCCTGCGAGACCGCCGTTGCCGCCGCCGCGCCGCAGATGTTCACGTTTGGCAGAGGTATCATAACGAGATTGAGTATCAGCTTGACAGCCGTTCCGCCGAGAGTGATAATAACTGCCCGACGCTGCCGCCCGCACGCCTGCAACGCTGTCAGGCACGGCTGAGAGATACCCATGAATACCACCGCGGCGCCGAGTATCGCAAGAGGGCGTTCGGTGACGGCTATTTCGGCTGTTCTTCCGTCAAAGAATAAAGTCAGCAGTTTTTTTGAAAGTATCATCACGCATGAGCCGCCCGTAAGCGATATTCCCGACGAAAGCAGGAACACCGACCCGACGAGGCGCGATACCTCCGCACGTTCTTTGCGGGCGCAGGCAGAGGTCAGGCGCGGCAGTACGCTTTTGCCGAGCATCGCGGTAAACGTCGGCAGAAGGCTGAATATCGTCAGCGCCAGTCCCGCGTATGAGCCGTAGACGAACCCTGCGCGTTCCTCCTCCGCGATACCGTATGTGCCGAGGAACGCAAAAAGCTGCGGGTCTGCTTTCATCGCAGCCGTCAGGCACGGGGGGATAGTAATCAGGTCGGCGGTGCCTGCGAGAGTCGCTATAACGGCGGTAAGTCCCGAAGGCGCGGCATAGCCGAGTATCTCCCGAAGGGCTTTTCTTCTGCCGAGCGGAGGGAGCATATCGCAGCCGCTTCGCTCCTTAACGAGCTCTGCCTTAAGCCGCCCCGAGACCGCGCCGATACAGACGAACGCCGCCGCCGAAGCCAGTGAAACGCCCAATGCCGCCGCCGCTGCCGCGAACGGTACAGCAGTGAGCCGTGCTTCGCGCAGGTCGGAGCAGTATTTTCCGAAACAGCCGTGATAGGCGGCGAAATCCGTTTCCGCGTAATGCATTACCGCACCCGCGCCCGTCAGCCCGAACAGCAGCTTGCAGACCGTCTCGGCTATCTCCGAAAGTGCGGTGGGCGTCATGCTGCCTATCCCCTCTGCCCAGCCGCGGTGGACGTTCATCAGCGAAGCGGGTATCAGGGCGGGCGCTACGGCGATTATCGCCCATTTTGCCTGCGGGATATGTATGATGTTTTCCGCGAGCGCGGGAGCCGAGAATATCAGCCCCGCCGACATCACAAACGAAAGCAGCATGAACAGCCACAGCGCCGTGCGGCGTATCGTCAGGGCGTTTTTCGTGCTTCCGAGAGCCAGCTGCTCCGAGACCAGTCTGCTCATGGCGTTGGGCGCTCCGGCGGCAGCTGCGGCGAAAAAAGGCGTAAACACGGCGTATGCCCCCGAATAGCAGCTCATGCCGCTTCCGCCGAGCATACTTGTAAGAGGTATGCGGTAGACAAGTCCGAGTCCCTTGGTCACAGCCACCATTCCGAACAGCACCGCCGAGCCTTTGATAAAGCTTTGTTTTTTCAAGCTTCAAACACCTCCCGTATATAATATGAATACTATGCCTGTCCCCGCGGGAATAGAACAGCGAACGGTCTGCCGCCGTAAACGTCACAGAGTCAATGAATCCCCATAAATAAAAATTTCGGTGACTCTATGGAGAATAACGCGGTATACCGTCATTTTATCATAGAGTCAAGAGTGACTCTATGGAGAGTTTCACTGACGCGATGGAGATTATTCATTGACTCTATGGACTTATTCTGCATAGAGTCAATGAAGTGACTGTATGTAAACACCGCGTAATTACTGCGTTTTTGTCATAGAGTCACCGAAATATATTTGTCTGCGGAAACATGATCTTCAAAGATAACAGATAACAGGTTTTTTCATAAGATATCAAGCTGTCTTTGCCCCTCAAATAATATCTATTATCTGTTAACTGTTATCTGTTAAAACGGTCTTTACGGCGGGGTCGAACAGTGCAAAATCGTCCCCCGCGCCTGTCGGTTATCTCGTTGACATTTCGGCGGCGATGTGATATAATACAGTTAAAGCGAAAAAATACACATCACGGAGGGAACGATATGAGATTTTTTATGCCCACAAGGGTTTTTGCCGAAAGAAACTGCGTTATTAATCACGCCGAAGAGCTCGGAGGGCTCGGGACGCGGGCGCTTATCGTCACGGGCGGGAAGTCCTCGAAGGCTAACGGCGCACTGGATGATGTTACCGCGGCGCTCGGAAAGACGGGCTGCGTGTGGAGCGTCTTTGACGAGGTGGAGGAAAATCCTTCGGTCGAGACCGTGATGAGGGCTGCCGCCGCGGGTATCGGCATGGGTGCGGATTTTGTTATAGGCGTGGGTGGAGGTTCTCCGCTCGATGCGGCAAAGGCTGCGGCACTGATGACAGCAAATCCCGACAAGGGCAGCGCTTTTCTCTGCAAGGGCGGAGAGCCGCACAGCGCTCCTCTGCCGCTTGCCGCCGTGCCGACCACCTGCGGTACGGGCTCGGAGGTGACGGGAGTATCGGTGCTGACCTATCACGAGCGGCGCACAAAAGGCTCGATACCGTTTCGGATATTCCCTCAGCTTGCGCTCTGCGACGGCAGATACCTTGCCGAAGCGCCGATGACGCTCATAGTCAATACGGCTCTTGACGCGCTGGCTCACCTTGTCGAAAGCCGCCTGCACAGCTCTGCCGATACTTTCTCGCTGATGTGCGCCGAAAGCGGGCTTGTTGACTGGGGCAGGCACATCGGGCTTCTGCGCGGGGAGCGCCGTCCCACACCGGACGAGCTTGACAGCCTGCTGGCGGCTTCGAGCATAGCGGGCATGGCGATAGCGCAGACGGGCACGGGTATCCCGCACGGTCTGAGCTACGCACTGACTTATGAAGCGCATATCCCGCACGGGCGGGCGTGTGCGGTGTTCCTTCCCGGATTTATCGCCGAGTCGGGCGGCGACGGCGAAAGAGTTCTGCGGCTTGCGGGCTTTAAGGATATCGGCGGATTTAAAGAGTTTATACGTCGGACGGCGGGCAGCGTTCCCGATAAGGAGCTTTTGAAGCTTGCGGCGGAGAGCTTGCTGCGCACTCCCGCAAAGCTCGGGACGGCGACCTTTGCGGCTGACGGCGAAAGCGTTATGCGGATAGCTCTTTCGGCTGCCGAGTGAAAGAAGATAAAAGATGAAAGATAATAGATAAAAGATATTATGTGCAACAGTGAAATATTGTTTTTAAAATATCAGACACGGGGTTTAGGATAAGTCTATTATCTTTTATCTTCTTTCAAATGTTCATTTGCACAAATAAAGTTTATAAAGGAGAAATAATATGTGTTACAGAAAGTGTAAGTTAATACCGTTTATTGCTGCCCTTGCCGTCATGCTTTCGGGCTGTGCGGGAGCGGAGACCATTTCGGGCAGAGAAGATCGGAACGTTACGGCGGCAGGCACGACCACGCCGCAGCCCGAGAACATTCCGGAGACTTCCGCCGAGACGACGGCAGAGACAACAACTACGACCGCACCCGTTACGACGCTCGTTACCACCTCCGAGCCTCCCGAGAACGATACCTACGAAATGATCGACGGCTTTATTGTCGCTTACGAGGGTATGCCGCAGGTGCGTGCTATGGAGCCTTACTATTTCAGCGGCGAAACGGGCGAATATCTCGTTTCGTGCATTGACGGCTACGCCGACAGCGTCGGGGAGCAAACGAAGGTCTGGCTGATGATGATACCCTCCTCGCAGGAGTTCTACACGCCCGAAAATATCGCGGGGGAGTATCCATCTCAGCTGAAATGCACCAAGAAGGTATATAACAGGCTCGAAAAGGCGGAGGGCGTTTTCGTAAACGACATTTTAGAGGAGCATAAGGCGGAGTATCTTTATTCGCGTTCCGATTATCACTGGCTGCCTCTTGCCGCCTTTTACTCCGCAAGGATATTCGCGGAACAGGCGGGCGTTCCCTTTGCCGGTTTCGATACCTACGAAGCGGTCGAGCGCGAGGGCTATCTCGGGGCGTTTTACAGCGTCAATAATATCCGGTCGCTTGAAGAATTCCCCGATACGTTTACCTACTACAAGCCCGCAAATCTCGATAAATGCAAATGCACGATGTTCAATACCTGGTTCAGCGTGGGTGACGAGGCTGAACTGATACGCGAGGACTATGCTTTGGGCGACAGCTATCAGATGGTCATCGGCACCGACGACTGTATCTTCGAGGTCGATACGGACGCCGATAACGACCGTGTGCTGGTGATCTTCAAGGACAGCTTCGGCAACGCGCTGCTTCCGTTCCTTACAACGTCTTTTTCAAAGATATACGTTTGTGACAACAGGTATTTCAATGTCAATTCGGTTGATTTCGCAAAGACCGTAGGAGCCACCGATGTGCTTTTCGCGCTCGGTTCGGCTTCCACGACGGACGGAAATAAGATAGGGCTTATCGAGCAGAATATGTATAATTAAAGCTCTTGCAAAAATCGGCGCGATGTGATATAATTTAATCGGGCGGTGAACGGCTTAATGAAAGAAATTCTCGGCATTGTCTGCAAGGCGCTGGCGGCGGCTGATATCATCGCGTTTATACTGACGCTCTGCCGCCCGATGAAGAAGATTCTCGGCGTTGCAGGGACGAAAGGCACTCTTGCGGGACTGGCAGGCTCCGCCGTCTTTGTCGGGATAACGCTGCTGCTGCTTCGCCGCGAGGTCACGGAAAAGCTTTCGGCTCACCCGATCGGCGCGGCGGTGCTCTATCTGTTATTGCTCGCGGCGATGGTATTTCTGTTTGTGCGCAGACGCAGAAAAAAAGGCTTGCTTGACATTGACGATATCGACCTGCTTGACGGCGCCGATTTCGAGAAGATATGCGCCGCGGTTCTGCTTGCAAACGGCTTTGAGAATATCAGACAGACAAAGGCTTCGGGCGATTTCGGCGTGGATATCCTTGCCGAGCGCGGCGGCGTTCTCTACGGAGTGCAGTGCAAGCGCTACAACCGCAGGCTCGATTCCCGACCCGTTCAGGAGATAAGCGCGGGTATCGGCTACTACGAATGTGACGCGGGAGCAGTGATGACCAACAGCACCTTTACCGCCCACGCGAGGGAGCTTGCGGAGGCGGTAGGCATCGAGCTTTGGAACAGGGATATTCTCGCCGAATGGCTTAAAAAAATGAACGACATCGAAAAAACGGAGTGATGGATCATGGGCATACCGCTTGCGGAAAGGCTTCGTCCGAAAAGTCTTGACGAGGTGGTCGGACAGCGCGAGCTTCTCGGCGAGGGCAGACCGCTCAGACGGATTATCGAGGGCGGCAGGATACCGAATATGATATTTTACGGTCCCTCGGGAGTAGGCAAGACGACCGTTGCGCGGATAATCGCCGAAAACGCGGGCATGACGCTCCATAAGCTCAACGGCACTTCCGCTTCGACTGCGGACATCAAGGAGGTCGTAGGCGATTCGCGTTCGCTTTTCGGCGCGAACGGAGTGCTGCTCTACCTCGACGAGATACAGTATCTCAACAAAAAGCAGCAGCAGTCATTGCTTGAATACATCGAGGACGGCAGCATCACGCTTATCTCGTCAACGACCGAGAACCCGTATTTTTATGTGTACAATGCGATAATAAGCCGTTCGACGGTGTTTGAGTTCAAGCCCGTCACGGCGGAGGATTGTCTTCCCGCCATAAGAAGGGCGTTTGCGGCGCTTGCGGAGGAGCTTGGGCATGAGATCAAGCTCGGCAAGGGAGTGTGCGAGCATATCGCGCACGGCTGTGGCGGCGATGTGAGAAAGTCGGTAAACACCGTCGAGCTTTGCGTTATGAGCGCCGAAAGCGACGGCACAGCGCTTACCGTACCGCTATCGGTCGCCGAGCAGCTCACACAGCGAAGCAATATGCGTTACGACCGCGACGGCGATCAGCATTACGATATCCTTTCGGCGCTGCAAAAGTCGATACGCGGCTCGGACGAGAACGCGGCGATACACTACGCGGCGCGGCTTATCGAAGCGGGGGACATCATATCGCTGTCAAGGCGGCTGCTTGTCATCGCGGCGGAGGACGTGGGGCTTGCTTATCCGCAGGCGCTTGCGGTGGTAAAGGCGTGTGTGGACAGCGCCATGCAGCTCGGGCTTCCCGAAGCGCGGATACCCCTTGCCGACGCGGTGATACTTCTGGCGACGGCGCCGAAGTCGAACAGCGCTTATCTCGCGATGGATTCGGCACTTGACGATCTGAAAAGAACGGGAGTCAACGATTTCCCGCGGCATCTGCAAAACAAGCATTTCGACGGCGAGGAATCGGCGGAGCGAGGGCAGAATTATCTGTATCCGCATGATTATCCCGACCACTGGGTAAGGCAGCAGTATTTGCCCGACGCGCTTGCCGACAGGGTCTATTACCGCCCCGCTCCCAACAAGACCGAGCAGGCTGCAAAGGAATACTGGGCGAGGATAAAGTCGCGGAAATAAGCGGCAACAGATAAATACATGATAAGGAGTTTTCCGAAATGAAGATTAATATAAAAACCTTTTTGTCGTCGGCAGCTGCCGCGATGATACTGTGCGGAGCGCTGAGCGGCTGTTCATTCGGCGGCAAAACGATCGAAAAGAATGATGCTCCTTCGGCACAGCAGCCCGATATGTCGGTCTCCTCTTTGGCAGCGCCCGATGAGGTCGATCTTTCGGCAGCAACGCCTATCGACAGCAGTTCAGCGGAAAAGACGGACGTCGGTGACAAGCATGAGATAGAAACGAAGCTGCCCGATCAGATAGTGGAAGACCCGGGCGTTCCCGTGAAGAGTACGACGGAGACTACCCGTGCGCCGTCGCTCGACAACGCGGCGGATACGATCACTACCACCACATCGGCTGCTGCCATCGCCCCGCCCTCGCCCGACTCGGACAAAAATACCGAGACGACCGAATCTGTGAACACTTCGAGAAGTTTCACCTATGATCGGAGTACCTCGAATTCCGACAAACCCAAGACGACCACGACTGCGAAGACCACGACCGCTTCGTCGAAGAAGCAGGAAAAGCCCGCCGCCGACAGCACCGACAGCGGCAATTATGTATATGATGAACCGACCTCGGGAGACGAGGACAGCAGCTCGAAAGAGGAAACGATCATCGACATCGGCGATGATGACAGCTCGGGTTCAGACAGCGGTTCGGGTAATCAAGTAATTGAATTGCCGATAATACCTATCCGCTGAGGTTATCAGATCTTTCGGAAATATCAAAAAAGGGCAGACAAAGTGGTCTGCTCTTTTTCATGCCGTTATTCGGTGAGAAGTCTGCCGAGCGCCTGCCCTATCAGACTGCCCGTGTATTTTGCCTGATCGAGGGTGTTGCCGTGACTGCCTACCTCGATAAGCAGCGAGCCGTCCGTCAGGTCTTGATTGTAGAAACGGTAATCGAAAAGGATCGGGCGGGTAAGCCCCGGGAACAGCGTTTCGGTTTTCGATTGCAGCTCGCAGGCAAAGCGGAAATTGTTCAGATAATCGGGCATATCCATCGTACCGTCGTCGCAGCCCGAGATTATCATTATCTGCGCCGCGTCTTTTCCATCGACCGTTGCTATCGGAGCGGGGCGCACGCCTTCGGCTGTCTCGATGCCGTCACGGTGGATATCGAGTGCTATCTTTATGCTCGGATATTCCTCAAGCAGCGCGGAGACGGTCTCGCGGCTTGAATCGTATGCGGCGTCGTAGCTCGGGTAATCGTGAACGAGCGTATCGTGAATGACCGTAATCCCGCAGGCTTCAAGCTCTCGGCAGATCTCGTCGCCTACCGCCGTGATGTTCTTGTCGGGTTCGGTGGTCTTGCCGTAGAACGCGCAGTCGTAGGTGTCGCGCTCTTCAAGCTCGAAGCTTTCGGT
Organism: Ruminococcus sp.; assembly: GCA_024697705.1. Classification (GTDB taxonomy): domain Bacteria; phylum Bacillota; class Clostridia; order Oscillospirales; family Ruminococcaceae; genus YE71. Next base: position 3,601 of record JAILFF010000053.1, on the reverse strand, counting down.
CGTGTGGGTGTGGTAGATAAGTACCTGCGGTTCGGGACTGCCCGCTTCAATGTCGAACACTCTGCCGAGGCGGCTTGTCTCGTAAAGCTCGGCATTGGTATGCAGGGTGCAGTTGCGGACTTGTCCGCCGCCGTCGAGGTCGAAATATTGTTCGCCCGTATATCTGCCGTAATTGAGCTTCTGTATAGCGCCGTCGCCGTAGGTCAGTCCCGTGGGGTAGGGTACGGCGTCAAGCACCTCGCGTGAGGGAAGGGGAGAGGGTATCTCGGTTCCTTCGGGCAGATGGGTCTCGAGCTCTTCGGGAGCGGCTTCGATGTCGCGGGCGGTCTTTCCGATGTGCGGCGCTGCGGAAAGCGGCGGCTGTCTGTTTTCATAAGCGGCTTTACCGCCGCCCATTTCAGCCGCCGCGGTGCGCAGGACGGTCTCCGAAACAGCGGGCATTATCCGCCACGCGCCGCTTACGCCCAGCGGAACGAGCGTGCAGACGGTCAGTATCAGCGCGGAGCCGATAAGTTTTTTTGTGTATTCCATATTTTTCACCTCCGATATATAATATGCAGTGGCAGAAGAAATGATTCCCGCATATAATGAATAAAAATGCCGTTTTATCACTATACCTGTCCAACGGAAGGAGGAACAATATGGATCATCTGATGCTTGTCGATTCGGTAACGTCCGTCCCGAAGGACTGTGAGCCGCAGCTTGCGCCCGCGGGAGGAGTTCTTCTTGAAATATCAGCCGCCGCCGCGTGTAACGAGCTGCTTAAGGCGGCTCTTGCCGACGGAGTGGCGATAGCGGTTCTTTCGGGATATCGGACGGGCGAATATCAGCGTTTGCTGTGGAACAAAAGCGTTCACGATTATATGTCGGAGGGGCTGTCTTTCGATGAAGCGGAGCGCCTGACGGGGCGATATCTCGCAAGCCCGTGTCACAGCGAGCATGAAACAGGTCTTGCCTGCGACTTTACCACTTGGGGCTGTACCGACACAAGGGACGACCTCGCTTCGACCCCCGAAGGGATATGGCTCTGCCGAAATGCCGCTCGGTTCGGGTTCATACTGCGCTATCCCCGCATGAAGGAGCATATCACGGGTATCGCTTACGAGCCGTGGCATTACCGCTATGTCGGGCTGCCTCATTCACGGGTGATAAGGGAAAGAGGTCTGACCCTTGAAGAGTATCTGCACTACCGCGAAGAAAGATCTCCCTGCGCCTTTTCGGCTGAAAATGACGCTCTCAAAAAATGATATTGCACAAAATTTCAAAAAAAACAGAGGGAATAATGGACAATCTATTGACATTAGTAAAAAAATCTGATATAATATATTAAGAACCTAATCAATGAACTACTGTTTTCTTGATCGAGAAATATAATAGCCTTCCTCGGAAACTAAATCACACTGCATGACAAAATCTTTTACCGTGCTGCTGCGTTGTCCTCCTCACCGGGCGCCAGCCCGCTTTCGTCGTCCGCCTTGCATCACGGCAAAATCTTTTGCCATGCGGCGCACTTTAGTTTCCGAGGAAGTCTAATAAAAACGGAGGAATCAAAATGAGAAGACTTGTAACGAGAAGTGATTTTGACGGTCTTGTCTGCGCTATGCTGCTCAATGAGCTTGGCATTATCGACGAGATCAAGTTCGTTCACCCCAAGGACGTTCAGGACGGAAAGATAGAGCTTACCGAAGACGATATTACCACCAACCTTCCCTTTGACAAGAGAGTAGGTCTTGCTTTCGACCACCATGAGAGCGAGCTTATCAGAAACAAGCTGGAGGATTATCTCGGAAAATATATCATAGACAAGAACGCAAAGTCCGCCGCGAGAGTAGTTTACGATTACTACGGCGCGGAGATGGTCTTCCACAGCGTTTCCGAAGAGATCATGGACGCAGTTGATAAAGGCGACAGCGCCGATTTCACCAAGGACGAGATACTGAATCCGACGGGCTGGGTGCTGATGAACTTCCTTATGGACGCGAGAACGGGTCTCGGAAGATTCCATAATTTCCGCATCTCAAACTACGACCTTATGATGCAGCTTATTGATTTTTGCGTAAATCACAGCATTGACGAGGTCTTGCAGCTGCCCGACGTCAAGGAGCGTGTAGACCTGTATTTCGAGCAGCAGGAGCTTTTCAAGGAGCAGTTAAGGCGCATTACGAGGATAGATGGCACGACGGCTATCATCGACCTGAGAAACGAGGAGACCATCTACGCGGGCAACCGCTTTATGGTATATGCCATGTGGCCCGAGGTTGAGATCTCCGTACACGTTGTGTGGGGCTTCCGCAAGCAGAATACGGCTGTCATGATCGGCAAGTCCATTGTCAACAGAAGCTCCGATTTCGATATCGGCGAGCTTTGCCTGTCATACGGCGGCGGTGGTCACAAGAACGCGGGAACCTGCCAGATCGACAACGACAAGATCGACGCGGAGCTGCCCGTCATCATCGATAAGATAAACGGCAAGATACCGGTTTAATTGACAAAAGACCTCCGAAAATGCTTCGGAGGTCTCTGTTTTTTTATCGGAATGATTTATCAGAATTCGGGGATCTGAGAATTAGCTTTTTCAAGCTCGAAATTCAGTCTGTCGTTGTATTCCGAGATAACGGTGTCCCAGTCTCTTGACATGGTACCGTTGACGGTGGCGTACTTGACCTCGTTGGTGATGTTGTAAACTTCCGGGCTTACAGCGTTGCTGAAATCGAATACCGGAGTCTGCTCACAAAGCTCGTTGACCTGATTTTTCATCTCGATCATTTCATCGTTCCACTTATAGGTGTTTTTGAGCTGATCGGTTGAAACGTCGATAGCCGAGTCGCTGTGTGCGGCAAGCTGCACGCAGTTCATCAGAGCGGCAAAGCCTTCGGGGTTCGGCGCGTTCTTGACAAGGAGGTATCCGTTGTCGATACGTGCGTCGATATAATACTTATCGCCGTCGTCGGCACGGGGCATCGGAACGAACATGATATCGCCTGCCTCAACATCGCCGAATAAAGCGGTATTTTCGGGAGAATTCTCGATAGCCCACATACCGCAGGGATAGAAGAGAGTAAGTCCCTCTGCCATGCCCTCGCCGGTAGCTCCGCTTCCTCTTGATAAGCTGTCGTGAGTGGTGCGGTCAAAATAGACCTTTGCCTTTTCGAGCTCGGAGAGGAAATCCTGCGCCTTTCTTACCTCGGGAGATTCAAGATTGCTGAGAGCTTTGCCCTTTTCGTCAAGACCGATGATGGGAACGCCCACTGAGCTGTTGATACCCTGGTTGAACCAGTAGCCGTCCAGCGCGAACTTTTCAGAGCCGGGATCGGTGAATTTCTCGCACATCTCCTTGAATTTGCTCCATGTCCACCGGTCGTTCCTGTAAAGCTCGGCGGGGTCTTCAAGTCCGTTATCCCTTATCGTCTTTTTGTTGTATATGCAGATGATGTTAGGGTACGAACCGGTCGCGGCAATGTAATGATTGCCCTCGAATTTTAATTTATCCATTGTGGTCTTTGTGCCGGGGTTGCTCCAGATCGGGGAGCTGAGATCAATATAGTTGTCGATCGGCTGGAAATAGCCTTTCATGGCTCCCATCGGGAAGCCGTCGCTGTCC
>JAILFF010000052.1 GCA_024697705.1 Ruminococcus sp. | reverse complement strand
AAGGTGAAAAAGCTGATCGCGCTGTATTTCGAGATGTTTTTTTACTTAAGTATATGGTACCTGATAATGCTTTTCGGCGGCGAATTCAAGCTGCTTTCGGCGGCTTCGGCGAAGTATATCGTGAATATCATTTTCCCGTTTGAGACGCTGTGGTTCATGGGGGTATATTTTCTTCTTTGCGTGCTTTCGCCGTTTATCAATGACTATGTTGACTCGCTCGATAAAGCAAGTCAAAAAAAGCTGCTTGTCATTTTCGGCGTGATAGCCGTTCTTTACGGATTTATTTTCGACTGGGACGGAGTGGGGCGCGGATATACGTTCCTGCACGGGCTGTTCATGTATTATATCGGAATGTTGTGCAAGAAGAACAAAGACAGCCTGCCGCAAAAGAGATCGCTGTATATCGGAGTTTATGCGGTTTCGGCGTTAGCGGTTGCGGGCGCGTCATACCTGGCGTACAGATTTTCGTTCAGAGGGATCGCGTGGACTATTTACAGCTATAACGACCCGCTGATAATAATAGGCGCGGTCGCGCTTTGCCTGCTGTTCACGCTTTGGGATTCGGAAAACGCGATAGCTAAGTTTTCGAGCAGGATATCAAAATATGTGCTGGCGGCGTATTTCATAACGGTGCGCACTTCGGTCGTGTTTTTGCCGATAAAAAAATTCATCGAGGCGGGAAGAGATCGGGCGGTCGTCGTATCGTCGATAATCCTTTACGCAGCGGTGGTATTCTTGATATGCATACCGATCGACATGGGAAGAGCCGCGCTGTTTTCGTTTTTGAACAAGGTTTTTCATCTGGAGGAGTTATATGAAAGTATTTGTAACAGGCGTGGGAGGTCAGCTCGGAGCTGACGTAATGGCGGAGCTTGCAAAGCGCGGGTATGAGGCTGTCGGCAGCGATATCCTCGACAGTGTGCCGCAGGATTTCGAGTACAAAAAAACAGACATTACCGACGCGGCGGCGGTCGATGATACGATAAGTGCTGTGAAGCCCGACGTAGTTATCCATTGCGCCGCCTGGACAGCCGTTGACGCGGCTGAGGACGAGCAGAATATCCCGAAGGTAAAGGCGATAAACGCAGACGGCACAAGGAATATTGCATTGGTCTGCAAAAAGCTCGGCTGCAAGATGATATATATATCCACCGACTATGTCTTCGACGGGCAGGGGAGCGAGCCGTGGCAGCCCGACTGCAAGGACTACGCTCCGCAGAACGTCTACGGTCAGTCGAAGCTCGACGGCGAGCTTGCGGTGGCTGAAATTCTCGAAAAGTATTTCATTGTGCGCATAGCTTGGGTATTCGGCGTGAACGGAAAGAATTTCATCAAGACCATGCTGAACGTCGGCAAGAATCACCCCGAAGTGCGAGTGGTCAGCGATCAGATCGGCACGCCGACTTACACCGCCGATCTTTCAAGGCTGCTCGTCGATATGGCGGAGAGCGAGAAGTACGGCTATTACCATGCCACCAACGAGGGCGGGTATATCTCGTGGTATGATTTCACCGTTGAGATATATCGTCGGGCGGGAATGGATACGAAGGTCATTCCCGTGACAACGGCAGAATACGGACTTTCAAAGGCAAAAAGACCGTTCAACAGCCGCCTTGACAAGTCGAAGCTGAAAGAAAACGGGTTTGAGCCGCTCCCGACATGGCAGGATGCACTTTCGAGATATCTTAAAGAAATAGGAGCGAAATGAGCGTATCTCTCTTTGCCGATATAATATCATGGATTTCAAACGTTTACCGGCTGCCGCCGATATAAAATATAGCTAAATGACTATAAATGAGCAATGCCGTCAATTTTCACAAAACCGGAATATCAGAAAGCTTGCAGGGCGGCTGCACGAACGTAGTTGGCATTAACTTTGTTAATGCAGCCATTGCTCCTGCCGTTCTTGTCGCAAGGCTTTATCTAACGATGATTATTTATGCAATTTGACAAAAAGCGCTCATTTACAGTAAATGATATAATAAAAGGCTGTATTTATTCTGTATGTTATGTTGATATTATAAGACTTTACAATGCGGCAAAAACACCATTTTCAGGTAATTTAGGCAGTCAAATAGCATCAAATCTGACGATAATAGGTCGAATAATAGTTATTGTACGGTCAAATTTGATGCTTTTTTGTAAGATGTGTCAAAAATACGAACTTAATATTGACATGGTATTTTTTATGTGATATAATAGTGATGGTAGTTTTAAAGGCAACATAACGAAAATTTATCAAGATAAAAGATAATAGCTCTGTCAGATATTTTTATCTATTATATATTATTACAGTATACAAATATACTATATATACAAACGCACCTATGCGCACCTCCCGAGTCAAAGGATATCCCGGGGGCGCACATTCGGGTGTCCCTTCCGGCACAGCAGGATCACGTGATAAGTGAGATCCTTAAATGCTGTACGAACGTGAGGCATTGTCTGCGAACAAATGCACAGGTTATATCTTTTATTTTCAATAATTGATATGAGGGGTTGTAATCATGGGTATTTGGAAAGAAGTAAAAGCGCCCGGAAAAAAATTGCTGGTATTTGAATATGGTTCTGACTGCGAACAGGATTCCGTAACTGTCAGAATGTTGATAAATAATCAGATTATCGGTCTTGTGCCCTGCTCATTTTCGCAGGTCGATGATATCAACTCCGTCAAATTTGACATTTCCTCCAGACTGAGATTTTCTGATTTTATTGAAAGACAGACTACGTTCCCCATCGCGGCAGGGCTTCTTATCAGCATGAGCAGGCTCTTTATCGAGCTAAGAAAGTACATGATCGGTGTAGAGGCGCTTGTGCTCGATGATTTTGAAAAGATGTTTGTCGATTTGTCGGTGCCTATGGCTGAATTTGTCATCAATCCGATCTTCTCAGAACAGCGCAGGATAGAATACAGATCATTTTTTATAAACATCATTTCAAATCTTAAGCTGGACGAAGCGGGCAGGCGATATGTGGGAGATATGCTTTCGCTTGTCAATGAGGCGGGCTTTACCCTTGAGAAATTTGTGGAGGGTCTTGAACAGTTAAGGACGAGCTTCACAACAGGCGGGCAGATTGCGGTACAGGAGAGCCGCGTCAACGCTGCGGCGTATGCGGTTCCCGATAATAACGAGCAGGTCAAGGTACAGATACCCGTGCTCGAAAAATCCGCTGTCGCTGTAAATGCTGCGAAGAAAACCGCGTCGGATATCCGCGACAAGTTTCTTCCGGGTGAGAAGGTCAAGGATAAAGACAAGAAAGACAAAGTCAAAAAGGACAAGGATAAGGCTAAAGACAGCGGCGGCGTAGGCGGTCTTTTGAAGCTGGTTTTCGGAAAACACAAGTCCGACGAGTCAAAGGAAAAATCCAAATCAAAGGAACGCAAAAAGGTGAAGGTGAAGTCGAAAGCTTCGGAAAAGCCCGCACCTGTTCCGATGGGCGGTTTTGCAGTTCCCGGTATTGATGATGACGTAGTAGGAAATTACAGCAATCCGAACCCCGCAGTATCTATCGACAAACCCGTTGTCGAGCAAAAGCCCGTCGAGGAAAAGAAACCCGAGGTAAAGGCTCCCGAGTTTAAGAAACCTGAGGTACGGACCCCGGTTCCTGTTGCTGTGCCTGTATCCGAACCCGATTTTGTAACGGATTACATTGCCCCCGTGACAAGGATAGCCGATGACGATGAGACAACTCAGCTCATAGATGACGGCTTGAATTTCGGCTGTGCGAGACTTGTAGGCGCTGGTATGCGCGAAGTGATCGAAATTGATAAAGATACGTTTTTCATCGGACGAGATCCCAAAGAGTGCGTTGATTATGTTATCAACGACGGGCGTGTGAGCAGACGTCACGCCAGCATCGTCCACAGAGGAGAGCATTATTATCTGATCGACAATAAATCAAGCAATCATACCTATCTGAACGGCAGAATGCTTACTCCCTATGATGAATACGAAATCAATACAGGTGATTTGATTATTTTTGCAGCGGTGGAGTTTACTTTTGAATTATGAAATATGTATTGAGCAGGATCACCGATCAGGGAAGCAAAAAGAATATCAATCAGGACGCTTCCTATGTCGGAGAGCTTGAATCACGGAACTACCGTTCCTTATTCGGAATAGTCTGCGACGGCGTCGGCAGCTGCGAACACAGCGAGATCGCGAGCGCAAGAGGAGTTTCGGCATTTACCGACTGGTTCGAGAAATGCTACTCTTATTTTGCGGATGAAGAGGACGAGGAGCAGTTCTGCGGTCTGCTGTACGAACGGTGGTTCGCATTGTTCAATATAATCAATGATTACGTGGTGGACTTTGCGGAGGTAAACAAAATAAGACTCGG
>JAILFF010000018.1 GCA_024697705.1 Ruminococcus sp. | reverse complement strand
GTACTCGTCAAATTCCTCGATGCCGCCCTCGTCGGCAAAGGTGTCGCCGTCATCGTCAGCCGCAGTGTCAACTTCAAAGCCGTCTGTCCGACCTTCGTCGGGCTCGGCGATGTCAACGGGCTTGTCCTCCGCGGAGCTTGTAGCTTCGGTGCCCGAAGAGCTTGAGCTGTCGCCGGCTTTGCTCTCGTCGGATTTTGAGCTGTCTTTTCCGGAGGATTTTGATTTGTCGGCTTTGCTCTCGTCGGATTTTGAGCTGTCTTTTCCCGAAGATTTTGATTTGTCGGCTTTGCTCTCGTCGGATTTTGAGCTGTCTTTTCCGGAAGATTTTGATTTGTCATCGGCTTTGCTCTCCGCAGATTCGGAGCTGTCCTTTTCCGATGAACTTGTGACGTCCTTAGCGGCTTTATCGGGAACGCTTTCCGTCTGCGAGGAAGCCGTTTCGGGAGAGGCTCCGCTGACGGTCGTGAGCGTGGAATCGGGGGCTGGGCCGTAAACGCAGTAAACATCTACCCACGGCGGAGTACACGCCGTAAGCCCCGAGGCGGCAGCCGTAAGAGCCAGCGCTATCGCGGCGGTCTTTGCAGTCTTTTTCATACCTTGCACCTCCTGCGGAAAAGCCCGATACCTTTCGGCGATCGGGCTTGCTTATTAATTATCTGAACTTGAATTTTCTGCGTCTGCCGCTGTCTTCGGAGCGATCGTCGTCGTCATCTTCATCGTCGTCATCGTCGCGGCGGAAGTCTTCGTCCTCGTCCTCAAGGCGTCTGTTGAGGTTCTCGACTGCGGTCATGGTGCTTACGACCTGATCGGTGCTCTGCGAGATGTTCGCCTGAGCGTTGTCGAGAGCTTCCTTCGCGTCGGAGAGTGCCTTGTTTACGCTGTCGGCGAGGGCGCGGCGGATACGCTTGTCGTTCTCGCGGGCGTCGGTGACGATCTGCTCTGCTTCAGCCTTAGCGTCGGCGAGGATACCCTCCGCCTCGGTCTGAGCGGCTTTTATCAGCTCGGCGGCGTGAGCCTCGGCAGCTTTGGTGATCTCGGTCTCGCTTACCAGCTCGTAAGCCTTGTTCTTGGCGGCTTCGAGACCCTCCTCGGCCTTATGCTCGATCTTTTCGGCTTCGCTTTCCGCCTTCTTGATGATCTTTTCGGCTTCGGCGTTGGCTTCGGCGATGATATTTTCCTTCTGGCGCTGAGTTTCCTTAGCCTTTTCAAGCTCGGGCGGCAGGCTCAGGTGAAGATTGTCTATGTAATCCCTCATCTGTTCGCAGTCGATCATTTTCTTGCTGGAAAACGGCACAGCGGAGGAATTATCAAGCAGTTCCTCCATTAATTCAATGATCTCGTCAATGCTCATATTGTTGTTCATTTATGGAACATCCTTTCTTGAATTGGTATTCTTTATTAGAATTAGACAAGCCTGTCAGATCTTCCTGAAAAGCCTTGAATTTATATCTTCAAGTATTTCCTGCGGCACAAAGCTCGAAATATCTCCGCCCAAGCCCGCGATCTGCTTTACCACGCTCGACGAAAGATACATATTCTCGGTGCTCGTCGTGAGGAACACGGTCTCCGCTTCGGGATAAAGCTGCTTGTTCGCGAGCGCCATCTGAAATTCGTACTCGAAATCCGAAACGGCTCGCAGCCCCTTGACGATAGCGCAGGCGTGAGTGCGTTCGAGATACTCCGCAAGCAGCCCGTGATGACAGTCCACAAGCACGTTTTCGAGGTGCTTCGTGACTTTGAGTATCAGCATCATGCGTTCTTCGATACTGAACGACGCGCTGCCGCTTTTGTTCGGGTTGAACGATACCAGCACGATCACCTTGTCGAACAGCTTGGCGGCGCGTTCGATGATGTCGATATGCCCTTTGGTGATGGGATCAAAGCTGCCCGGGCAGACGGCTATGCGTTTTCTTGGTGCTTCGCTGCTCATTCGTCGTCCTCCGTGGGTCTGCGGTAAACGGTCACGGCGACCTTACCGTAGCGGTATCTTTTGTGGAGCGTGAGCCCGGGGTATTCGTCGGGCAGGGTAAGCTCCGATTCATGCTCGCAGATGACGAACGCGGCGGGGTTCATCTTATCGCCCAGAAACGGCAGGACTTTTTCAAGCAGTCCGTTTCGGTAGGGCGGATCGAGAAAGGCGATATCAAAGCCGCCCTTTGCCACCTTCGCGTATTCCGTGCTGTCCATGTGGAGGATCTTTGTCTGTCCGCGGGGGATCTTGCAGGTTTCAAGATTATCGCGGACGATCTCCACGGCGGCGGAGCTCATATCAACGAAAACGCAGTGCTTCGCGCCGCGGCTAAGAGCCTCGATGCCCAGCTGACCGCTGCCTGCGAAAAGATCGAGCACGGCGGCGTGCGGGACGTCGAACTGGATCACGGAAAAAATTGCCTCCTTGACCGCGTCGGGAGTAGGTCTTATATCAAGCGAGTCGAGCGTTTTAAGCTTTCTGCCCCTCGCCGAACCGGTTATAACTCTCATAATTAAAATTCCTTACAAAGTTTTTTCATATAGTTTATTATACAATATTTATCGCGGTTTGTCCATAGCAAATGAACTGATTTTTTGCACAAAAACGGCGAAAAGAACAAGTTTATGCACATTGCCGCAATTGTCGGAAAGAGCGGGGGATAATTAGGCATTATAGACAATCGGATGAAAAGTTAACAGTTTATAGTGAATAGTGAACAGTTAATGTGTTCGCTTCGCTCACGGATCAATTATTTTCAAATTCACGCCGAAGGCGCTCCTTAACTGTTCACTGTTAACTGTTAACTATTCACTTTGCTTACAGCAGCCCGCCGAGCTTGCCTTTCTGATAAAATCCCGCGATCTTCATGCTTACGCCCTCGGGGATGATCTTTGAAGCGGTTTTCGCGGCGGCGAAAATGTTCTCGGGGATAATAATGCGGTCGCCGCGGTCAAGCCCCCTCGCGGCACACTTGGCGCAATATTGAGGAGTGATGCCCTTCGTCATGAACTTGACCTCCGCCACATCATTGAACTCGGTGTTGACGGGTCCGGGACAGAGCGCCGCGATCTTTACATGGCTGCCCGCCGACTTAAGCTCCTCGTAAATGCCGTTCGTAAGCGAAACGATGAACGACTTTGTAGCGTAGTACATCGCCATGTTGGGACCTCCCGGCATAAGCCCCGCCGATGACGCGACGTTCAGTATCGCGCCGCTGTCGCGGTAGCGGAAGTCCTTGAGAAAATCATGCGTGAGTATCGCGGCGGCGGTGCAGTTGACGTCGATCATTTTTATCTGCTTGTCGAGGTCGAGCTGTTCGTAGGTGCCGACCGCGCCGAAGCCCGCGCAGTTGATGAGCAGCTGCACGTTCATGTCGCTGACCTCGCCGAAAAGCGCCTTGCAGGTGTCGCGGTCGGAAAGGTCTGCCTCGATTATCTTTGTGTCGCATTTGAGCGTATCGGCAAGCTCTTCGAGCCTGTCGCGGCGGCGGGCGACAAGGATAACGTCAAAGCCCCTTGTCGAATAAAGCTTCGCAAGCTCCCTGCCTATGCCCGAACTTGCCCCTGTGATAACTGCCCATTTTTTCATGATGATATGCTCCTTTCAAAAAGGTGATTTACTCGCGCCGATGCCCGGGTGTTTTTCATTATACCGTAAATGCGGTTCTGCCGCGGTTTAAGCGTACCGAACCGCGAAATATTTTATTCTATATAATAGTATACCCCAAAACCGAGCCGTTGTCAATCATCATTATGCGAAAATTTAGTACACTTCAATAATTTTTGACCGAGTAAATACGGCGGGGTTTTATTATTCGGACGAAAACACGCATTTCTTGTTGACATTCGGTGCAAAATATGAGATAATAATATTTATGAATAAATTGATTTTTTGGGAGATGACACAATGAAAACAACGCTTGTAATAATGGCAGCCGGTCTCGGCACCCGCTACGGCGAGGGCAGGATAAAGCAGCTCGACCCCATAGGTCCCAACAACGAGATAATCATGGACTACTCTATCTACGACGCCAAAGCGGCGGGCTTTGAAAAGGTAGTGTTTATTATTAGACGAGATATAAAACAGGCTTTCGATGATATGATAGGCTCGCGCATCGGCAGACAGATCGAGACCGATTACGTTTATCAGCAGACCGAGGACGTTCCGGCCGAATTCAAGCACTTGGAGCGCGTTAAGCCCTGGGGCACCGGTCATGCCGTGCTTGCCTGCAAGGGCGTTGTGAACGAGCCCTTCGCCGTTATAAACGCCGACGACGTTTACGGCAGACAGGCTTTCGTTTCCATGCATGATTTTCTCGTGAAGGGTTCTGCCGACAACGGCAGGCTTCACCTTGCCATGCCCGGATTTATCCTCGGGAATACTTTGAGCCGCGAGGGCTCGGTAACACGCGGCGTATGCACAGCCGACGAGAACGATATGCTGACCGACATCACCGAGACCTACGGTATCCGCGACGAGGACGGCAGAGTAATAGCGCTTACCGCAAAGGGCGCCGAGACCACGAAAGAGATCAGCCGCGATTCGCACGTTTCGATGAATATGTGGGCTTGCCCCGCCGAGTTTATCGGCAGACTGGACGACGAGTTTGTGAAGTTCCTCGAAAAGAGCGGCACCGACGCGGGCTCGGAATTTCTGCTGCCCACCGTTATCAATGATATGCTTCACCGCGGCGAGGCAGACTGCCGCATGATAGAAACGCAGGACAAATGGTTCGGCATGACAAGCGCCCGCGACAGGATAGCGGCGCAGGAGGCTGTCCGCGAGAACATCGCGGCGGGTGTTTATCCCGAAAGGCTTTGGAAGGATTGATAGGAAAATGAAAAAGATTTGCGCTGCCGCCCTTCTTGCGGCAGCTCTGACAGTGCTTGCAGGGTGCGGCTCGGAGGCTGAGAAAAGCGAGGTGGCGGAGATCACCCGCGCTCAGTCGAGGGATTCTGCTCAGGCACAGCAGACGCAGCAGCCGGAGGAATTGCCCGATTTCAGCACCGACGAGCTTAAACCGCTTTACAAGGCTCCTGCCGATTTCGTTAAGATCGACATGACCCTTGACGACCCGACAACGGGCGAGATGAAGTTCCTCTACGACGGCAAAGGGCGCGTAGTGTGCGAAGCCTACACGGTGGAAAATCATTCCGTCAGGGTAGATTACGCCTACGACGATAACGCGAACAAGGTGAAGATAGTCGCGTTCATGGAGAACCGCCTCGTTGACGAAAAGAGCATCGACCTGCCCGCCTACGACGATACCGTCGGTTTTGCCGAAAAGGACGGATATTATTTCAAGGGCTATAAGTTCGATTGAACCGATCGCACCATAACAATAAAAGGCTTCTGTTCCCGGAAGCCTTTTGGCATTATTTATGATATATATAAATGAGCATTTACTTTAAGATAAAAGATTAAAGATAATAGATAAAAGATATAATACGCAACAGTGAAATATTAGTTTTATATTTCAAACACGGAGATTAAAATATATCTTTTATCTTTTATCTCTTATCTTTTATCTTCTATATAAATGCTCATTTATAATATCAGATCTCTCCGTCGATATTTTCGTTCAGCCAGTCCATTGCGGCTATGTCGGTCATGTTCATCTTTTCCTGCTCCGCCGAGATCTTTGAGCTGCGTGCCGTGTTCTGCTGTATCAGCTTTCCGCCTTCCGAACGCATCTCTCCCGAGAACGGGTCGAGACCGCCGTTTACCATCGCGTTTTTGATGAACGAAAGCAGCTTGTTCGTCTGGTACGGCAGCTCGGGAGTGAATATGTCCACAACGCCCGTCGCGAGTCCGAACCAGTAGCTTGCGGAGTTCGAGAATTTCAGCTTCTCGCCCACGTCCCAAACTCCCGAGATGACCGACTGCACGATCTGCACATAGTATTTTCCCCAGTTGAAGAACGGCTTGCCGAGGTATACGTCCTTCCCGCCGTCCATGAAGAACAGCCCCGCACGGCTCGATGTCCCCGATTTGTCCGAGCAGTCGAAATCGGCGTAGAGCCGTACACCCTCCTTCTGCCAATCCGAGCGGTAGGCTTCGGGAGCGCCCGCAGTAAGGTTTTTGAGCGAAATGCGGCATTTGGGGTCGATCATCGAAACGCCTATCGCGAAGGCATTGAGATCGCGTATGCAGGAAGCGTCGCCGTTTCTCACGAGATAGCCGATCCTGCGTTCGCCGTCTGCGCCGCCGTATTCCGCAAGCAGCTTGTCCGCCGCGAGGATACCCATAAGGAACGACGCTTCATACAGCTTTCCGTAGTAGCACCTTACCGTTGCGGCGGGGTTGCCGAAGGAGCAGTTGAGAATCTTCACGTTCGGGTACTGCACAGCCGCCTTGACAGCTTCGTTCATCATCGAGGGCGACACGGTGAATATGATGCCGCAGCCGTCCTTTACGGCTTTGTCTATCATTTCGCGAACGTTTTCGCTGTTTCCGAGGTAGTCGGAGGTAACGACGTTGTCGGCGGTCATTTCGTCAACGTACAGTCTGCCTGCCTCGTGGCTGTCTATCCAGCGGGATTCCTCGATGTCCGCGTCATAGATAAAGCCGACCCTGAGCGGCGAGGACGCGGTGTAGCCCCTCGACATCGTGAGCAGGCGGTGTATCAGGTTCTTCTGCTCGGCTGCTTCGGGTACCGATTCGAGGAACTGTGTGTTGACAAGTCTGCTGCCCGCCATAAGCTCCGCTCTTGCCATGCGGATATTTTTTATTATCTGCTCCTCGCTGTCGCGGAAGATGGTCTTCAGCGGGAATATGGAGATATAGCTGAGAAAAGCTTCTGATAGAGCGCGTATATCGTTAAGCTTCAGCTCGGCGCGGCAGCGCTTGCAGAAGTTGAAAAACGCCGCTTTAAGGTCGGCTTTGAGCGTTTCCGACCACTCGTGTTCGAGGTCTGCGCCGACGTTCTCGGCAAGTCTGAGGTAATCCCCCGTGTTTGAAAAAACGATATACGGATTCTTCGTAACGTCATAAAAATCCATATACTCGGAATATGCCAGATATTCCTTGGTGTTCGTTTTTGCGGGGATTATCCTTTCTACGTCGGCAAGAATGAACTCCATTCCGCCGAATTTTGCGACGGAAACGCGCTTGTTGCCCTCCTGAACGTAATAGTCGTTCATATACTCGTAGACGATTATCGCGTCGCGGATACCTTCTTCAAGGAACGAATCGTAGAGCTTCGACCACTTCACGCCGAATTCCGAGGTCTCTCCGAGAAGAGGCATGAAATTGTTTGCGAAGGCGTTGTTCCTGCCCTGTTCCTTGTTTCCGACGATACGGTCGAGAGGCAGCTCCATCATACCGAGCTTTACGACCTTGAGCGAGTTGTTGATGTCCTCGCGGGCGTTGAGCACGGGAAGATAGGGCTCTTTATTGTTTTTCTTTGCCTCGGCAACGGCTTCGTCGGCGAGTTTTTTTGCGGCTCTGTAATCGGTTCTCATATGTTTTGCACATCCTTTCCATATTTTCGGAGCTATGATTCTATTATATCACAGTTTTATGAAAAAAGCAAGTCTTTGTTTTCAATACGGGGCTCATACAAAAACCGACATAATAAAAAAGCGAATTATTCACCAAAGCAGTGATTTTTTTTCGCCGTAAGTATGATATAATTAATTAAGGATACACCGCGCAAAGACCGCCTGACGGCTTTGCGCACAATCTTTGTGCGGTGTATCCTTAAGCACGTAAAACGAACAAACCGCAAAACGAGCGGACGTTAAGGAGTAACTGTTATGATAAAAAAACCGATAGCCTTTTTAACCGCGATGTGCCTGCTGCTGCCGACAGTAGGGTGCGGGAGCAGGAAAAACAATACCTATACCGCCGAGAGCAGCACCGTTACCGAAAGCGCGGCTGTTTCCGCTGAGGATAACGCGCCGGATGAAAAAAACGCGGCGCTCGAATACTGGACGGAGGGCTCGCCCGCGGCGGAGTCGATAATGAAATTTGTGGAAGAGGTATGCGACGAAAGCTCGGGCAGCTACCTTCCGCCTGCCGAAAGGATAGCCGTTTTCGATGTTGACGGAACACTTTGCGGCGAGCGCTTCCCGACGTATTTCGATAACTGCCTTATGCTTCACAGACTTCTGCACGATGATACCTACGAAGCCCCCGCGGAGGACAAGGCTTATGCGGAAGCATATGAAAAGGCGCTGCAAGCAGGCGGGGAAGAGCCGGATTACGACAAATCCTCGGGGCAGATATTGGCTGAAGCCTTCGAGGGCTTTACCGTCGATGAGTACAGAGCCTACGTCCGAGGGTTCATGTCTGAGCCCGCCGTCGGCTTTGAGGGAATGACTTACGGCGAAGGCTTTTTCAAGCCGATGGTGTCGCTTGTGAAGTATCTTTCGGAGAACGGATTCCGCGTATATCTGTGCAGCGGGTCGGAGCGGAATATGGTGCGTGAGTACACAAAGGACGCTCTCGGGGAATGGGTGCCGCCCTGCAACATCATCGGTACGACATTTTCTCTGAAAGCCGAACAGCAGGGCGAAACGGAAGGCAGAAAGTACGATCTCGCGCCCGATGACCGCGTGCTTTACGAGGGCAATATGCTGACGAAGAATCAGAAGATGAACAAGGTGTTTGCCATCGTCAACGAGATAGGCGAGGCGCCCGTTCTCGCTTTCGGTAACAGCTCGGGCGATTTTTCAATGGCTCGGTATACCGTTCAGAACGGCGGCAAAGCTTATATGCTGCTCTGCGACGATACCGAACGCGATCACGGCGACATCGACACGGCAGCCGGGTTTGCGGAGAAATGCTCGGCTGAGGGTTATGAAACGGTGTCGATGAAGAAGGACTTTACCTTGATCTACGGCGAGAATGTCGTTTGCGTCGATCATCGTCGGGAATCGCAAAAGGCAGCGTAACTATCGTCAAATGTCACAAAATTATGGTGCGAAATTTGTGCAATCGTACAAATTTATGATATTTCAGCTCCGGTTGAATGACATTTCGGCTATCTTATGATAAAATAAAATATGGGTCGCTTTGACCGATTACACTTGAAAGGAAGAATAGCTATGAATCTTACAAAAGCAATGAACGGAAACGCACTCACTATCGAGATCGAGGGCAGAGTTGACACCGTCACTTCCCCCGCGCTCGACAAGCTGATAAACGAGTCGATGGATAAAGCGGAAAGCCTTGTGCTTGATTTCGACAAGGTGGAGTACATCTCCTCCGCGGGACTGCGCGTGCTGCTTTCGGCGCATAAGGCTATGTCCAAGAAGGGCGGCATGAAGATAAAGAACGCGGGCGAGGACATCATGGAGATCTTCGAGGTGACGGGCTTTACCGATATCCTGAACATCGTTTAATGGGGGCAGAGATATGAAGTCCGATGTTTATGTTCTTGACAGGCTCGAAAGCGACTACCGAGCAATACCCGCCGAAGCGGAAAAGGTAGCGCAGTATAACGGTCTTGACAAGAAAAGCTCGATGCGCCTTCGTCTGCTTGCGGAGGAACTTATCTGTATGCTCCCGCAGCTGCTCATCTACGGCAAGGGAAGCTTCTGGATAGAGAACAAAGGTCCCGATTACGAGCTTCACCTGACCGTTACCCCGTTCGACAGCAGCGAGTTTGACCGCGATAAGGTGATCGCCGTATCGAAAAGCGGCAAAAACGCCGCCGCGACAGGCATTATCGGAAAGATATGCGCTTCTGTCGAGATAATGCTCGAAAACAGGGCAAAGCTCGCGGCGGACGACCCGTACATCTTTTATATGATGGGCGCGACAAGCATGGACCCTCTTGCGGACGAAATGGCATGGTCGCTGATGAGCTACAAAAATGCCTTCAATTCCGATACGGAAAAGCAGAAAAGCCCGAAAGAATGGGACGAGCTTGAAAAGTCCGTTCTGTCAAAGCTTGCCGATGATGTTATAGTCGGCGTTCGCGGCGGCAAGGTGAGCATAACGGTAAAGAAAAAAATCTGAGCGGATAGCGGCGTTCGGTATCATCATCAGAAAAATGAAAGCGCAAAAAAGAGCTCGGCACCTGTCGGGCTCTTTTTTTGCGGCTTACTGTACAGCGGAGCATTTTTCCGTGCCCGAAAAGCCGAATTTCAAGCCCTTTGTCCTGTCACCTTCTACAAACTTTCAACGTTTTCGATTGTGAAGGTCTAACAAAAATATTGTTAAAAAATAAAAATATTGTGTAAAACGCTTGCAGTCTTAGGAAAAGTATGCTATAATTGTTAATGTCAGATGAACTGTCGATAACTTTGATACAGTTCGGCAGTGTCCTAACCTAATTCAATTTTTATTCAAGGCGGACTGTAAAAATGAAGCATACCATCGTTAAGCGTACACTCGCGGGTTTACTGGCTCTTACTCTTGTCGGCGGCGCTCTGCCGTCTGTGGAAATAGGTAACGTTAAGCTGCTCGATACGGCTGTTACCGCAAAGGCTGATTATGCTCTTGAAGGAAACGGCACGGAAGCCGGTCAGGTTGCAGGCGGCTGGGAGTTCACACAGGGCGGTGTCGCTCCCTCAAATAACGAAGCAGCCGTAGCAGCGCTCGAAAAGGCGACTTTGGACATCGACGGCATCGCATACACACCTGTTGCCGTACTCGGCACGCAGGCGGTCGCGGGAACGAATTACGCCATTCTCTGCAAGGTAAAGGCTGTTGCTCCCGAAGCTAAGGCGCAGTATCAGATAATTTACGTTTACGAAGACCTTGAAGGCACTGCCAAGATCATCGGCAGAAAGCACATAATCGGCGGCGAGACCGCCCCCGGCAGCTTTGAAGCCAACGACGGCGACTTCTTATACAATGAGAATGAGAACAAGGCGATCTTCGAGGCGTTCGACAGCGCGTATGAGGGTCTTGCGGGCGTAGATAACCGGGCGTATGCTTATCTCGGCAGGCAGGTCGTTGCGGGAACGAATTATCTGTTCCTTGCAAGCGCGACCCCCGTTGTTCCGAATCCCAAGTCCACATATAATTTCACGACGATCTATGTTGATACCGATGGCAAAGCTCAGGTAAACGGTCATGCCAAGATCGAACTGGGCGAGATGGACGAAGAGCTCTTCGATCCGACCGATGTTATTTACTATGCGGCGGCAGAACCTACCTGCACCATGCCCGGAATCGTTGATTATTGGTACGACTCCAAGAACAACAAGTTATATCTCGACGAAGCTCTCACGCAGGAATTTACCGATTGGAACGACGTGGTTATCCCCCCGCTCGGACACGATCTCGATGAGCCCGAATGGACATGGGGCGAGGATAACAAGACCGCACACGTTACCGTTACCTGCAAGAGATGCAAGGAAAAGGTAGTTGATGCGGACGCTAAGGTGACTGTTAAGCGCGTAGAACCTACCGTCGAAAAGGCAGGCTCCGTTACCTATACCGCGGCTGTTATGGTCGGCGGCGAATACTACGTAGACACTAAGGTAGAAGTACTTGACAAGCTCTCGGCTTCAAATATGCCCTTAATCACGTTTGAAAGAGGCGACTTCCGCGTTAAGCTCAACTGGACTGCCTCCGAAGGCGCTACTCGCTACGCTGTTTGCGGATATGTCAACAAGACCTGGAAGATACTCGCGCAGGGCAACGATACCTCTTACGTACTGACGAAGCTCACCCCCGGCGTAAACTACAAGGTAGCCGTTATCCCGATGATCGACGGCGCGTGGAAGATGGACTTCTCGAACGCTGTCACCGTTACCCCGAAGGCGCTTAAGGTTCCGAAGCTCACCGTAGAACAGGGCGAGAACGACATCAAGCTCGACTGGATAGAGGTCGAAGGCGCCGAGAAATACGGTATCTGCGGCGTAGTAAGCGGCAAGTGGACTCTTCTCGACGAAGGCTTCAACACCTCGTATATCCTGAAAAACTTAAAGCCCGGAACCAAGTACACCGTAGCCGTGATCGCCAAGATCAACGGCAAGTGGGTAAAGGATTACTCGAATCAGGTAGAAGTTACCACCAAGACTCCCGTGATGCCTACTGTTTCGTATGAAAAGGGCAAGAACGCTGTCAAGCTGACCTGGACCGAATACGAAGGCGCAGAAAAGTACGCTGTATGCGGCTATTCTTCGGGCAAGTGGACTAAGCTCGCGGAAGGCACGGGCACTTCCTACATCATGAACAATCTGAAAACAGGCTCGACCTACAAGGTTGCTGTTACCGTTAAGGTAAACGGCAGATGGAAGGTAGATTACTCGAACGCTATCGAGGTAGCTCCTCTCGATCAGAGAGTTCTTGAATATCCCGAAGTAAAGTCTCAGGCTTACAAGGACAAGTTCATTCTGAAATGGTCTGCTGTCAAGAACGCAGAGGGCTATGCTCTTGCGGTGAAGCAGTCGGGCAAGTGGACTATCAAGAAGCAGTTCGACGCGAACACTACCACCTTTACTTCTCCCTCGATGAGCAAGGGCGATTACAGAATGGTCATCATAGCGAAGGTTGACGGCAAGTGGCAGACCAACGACGCCGACAACAGAGCTATCACTGTTTCCATCTTCTGATCTAAGCTTTCCTACCTCTATTTATCATCTGACACAGCAAGGCGGCAGGGGACACAAGTCCTTTGCCGTCTTGTTTTATACAAAAATGAGGAAATTTGAGCATCATCTCTAAAAAATCGGCACATTGCACAAATGATTTCGTAAAACTTTGTGGATAATTATCGGCAAATGACCGCCGATTTGTTGCGGATTTGTTGCGCCCTGTGTGCTATAATAAATGTATAAAAAGCTGGCAGATCATAAACAGCATTTTTAAAAGGAGAGATAAAAATGAAAAAAATAATAGCTTTTACATCGGCACTTGTTCTGTGCATGGGATTTTCGGGCTGCGGAAACAGCGGCAATGACAGCGGTTCGCCCGCGGAAACGACCGCCGCCGAGACTACGACTACGACTACAACCACAGCCGAAACCACAACGACTACTACCACGACCACCACCGCAGCGACTACGACCGCAGCCGAGACCACCGCGGAAACGAATTCCGATACGGCGGACATCTTGGCGGAGCTTGAATCTTCGGGTGCAAAAGCCCCCGAAGGAGTGCGTGAATACCGCATCGCCGGCTTCGGACATATATTCGGTAAGTATTCGCTCGATCTCGTCGAGGGGGATTCGTATGACAGCTACTACAAGCTTAACGTCGAAGACTTCGCGCTCGGCAAGGCTCTCGGAGAGTTCAGTTCGCGCTATAACATCAAGACCGACGCTTCAAGCGGAACGCTCGGCGAATACGAGCTTATAGATCCGGAAGGCAACAGTCTCGGTCAGCTCACCGAAAAGGAGCTCAGGGAAAAATACGACCCCGCCGCGGGCTATGAAATAGTCAGCTTCAGCTACGACGGCGCGGTGAAGCTTTCAGAGCTTGAAGAAGGCAAGGTGTACGAAGCTCCCTCGAAAAACGACAGTATTTCCTTCGTGAACGATACCGATACCGATTACACCGTGTGGGTGTCCGATACCTTTGAATACATCGAGAACTCCTATTCCTACCCTGCCAACAGCAGCGGCAGTCAGCAGGATATCCACGTTTACGACGATGTAAGAGTGCGCATCGAAAAGCAGTCGGGCTGATGGGCTTTCTCACGACAGCCGCTTTCGTCAGCGGCGCTCCGAAAGTTGAGCGGGAATATCTATTCAAGGGGGGAGCCGAATGAAAAGGCTGAGAAAAACAGACGGCATAATAATCATCGTGCTGATGCTGCTTATCGCGTTTATCGCGTTCATGGTCGTGCGCGGCAATAATACGGAAAAAAACAGCGGAGAAGACGCTATTTCGCCTACCTCCGCCGCGGGAACGGGCGCCGAACCCGAGTATACCGCTTACAACGGAAAGCGCATCGGCATACTTACGGGTTCGAGCTTCGAGCCGATAACGCTTGAAAAATTCCCGGACAGCGAATACTTCTATTTCAATAATTTGACCGACCTGATCGCCGCACTGTTAAGCGGCAAGATAGACGCTTTCGCGGAGGACGAACCGACAATAAAAATGATCTGCCGTCAGCAGAAAGAGTTAGGCTATCTGAAAAAGGAGCTTGTTGACGACAAGTATTGCTTCGGCTTTCAGAAAGGCACGGAGCGCTCGCAAAAGCTGCAAAGCGAGTTCAACGAACTGTTGAGCGAGCTTAAAACAAGCGGTGAGCTTGACAGGATATGCGAAAAATGGTTCGGCGAGGATGAATCGGTCAAGGTATTCGACGATTCGGAGCTTTCGGGCGAAAACGGCGAGATCGTTGCCTGGACAAATCCTGAGTTACAGCCATTTGCATATATGGCTGACGGCAAATACAAGGGTATTTCAATTGAGCTTGTTACATTATTTGCAAGAAAATACGGATACAGCATAAGATTTGAAATCGGAAATCTCTCTTCCGGCATAGCCGGACTGACTGCGGGAAAATACGACATTCTTGCCGGGGCTGCTTCTGCTACCGAAGAACGTAAGGAAAGCATGGATTTCTCCGACAGCTTTTACGACGGCGGAATTTCGCTGGCGGTGCGGGCTTCCGATCTCGGCGTTGCTTCGGAAACTCCTCAGGCGGTCGAGGACAGAACTCTCGGCTATTACGCCGCAAACGGGAAGATAGGCGCTATCACGGGCGGTCTTTATGAGATAATGATCCGCGAACGCTACCCCGAAGCGGAGATATTGCAGTACAATTCGCAGCCCGATCTCGCTATTGCGCTTAGCGGGGGAAAAATAGACGCATTCACTTGCCCGAAATCTTCTGCGGAGGACTT
>JAILFF010000342.1 GCA_024697705.1 Ruminococcus sp. | reverse complement strand
CGAAAGAGCGCAGCGATTTTCGCGAAAAGATTGCACCTTGCCCCGTCGTTCGGAAAGTGCAGAACCGCGCTCTGCCCCACCGATAAGAAAGTGCTGACCGCACAGACCGCGGCACGAACTGCGTTCGTGCGGTTCGCTGCCGCTCACTTCGCACAAAGGAAGGCAAGCCGCGCGAACAGTTCTGCAAGGCGGTCAGCTTAACGATGCGCGGCTTGATTTTAATGGGGGCGCTGCCCCCATACCCCCGCAAGGGGCGAAGCCCCTTGACCCCGGTTCCGCTTCGCGGGTTTTTATCGGCTTATTTTCTTTTTTTAGGCAGAGTTTTTCTCTGCCGTTTTTTTATCCAAAACTACTTGAAAATGCTCACAAAAAGTGATATAATATATCTATCACGACTTGAAAGGACTGTTTTTCATCATGAAAAAATTAATGATCGGAAACGAAGCCTTCGCACGCGGTCTCTATGAAGCCGGCTGTGAGTTCGTTTCCTCTTATCCCGGAACTCCCTCGACCGAAGTTACCGAGTTCGCGGCTAAGTTTGAAGAGATGTACGCCGAATGGGCTCCCAATGAAAAGGTCGCTATGGAAGCCGCTCTCGGCGCTTCTATCGCGGGCAAAAGAAGCTTTTGCGGCATGAAGCACGTCGGTCTGAACGTTGCAGCCGACCCGCTCTACACCGCAGGCTATACCGGCGTGAACGGCGGTATGGTGGTCTGCGTTGCCGATGACCCGGGTCTTCATTCCTCGCAGAACGAGCAGGATTCCCGCCATCACGCTATCGCTTCAAAGGTGCTGATGCTCGAACCCTCCGACTCGCAGGAGTGCAAGGACTTCACCAAACAGGCGTTCGAGCTTTCGGAGAAATTCGACTGCCCCGTTATAGTGCGCCTGACTACCCGCATAGCGCACTCGCAGTCTTCCGTCGAGCTTTGCGACAGAGTAGTTCCCGAAGCAAAGCCCTACGTTAAGACTCCGTCTAAGTTCGTTATGATGCCGGGCTTCGCGAAAAAGCGTCACCCCGTTGTTGAACAGAAGCTCCGCGACGCCGCTAAGTTTGCCGAGACCTCCCCGCTCAACAGAGTAGAGTACAACGACACCTCGATAGGCATTATCACGGCGGGCGACTGCTACGTATACGCCAAAGAAGCAATGGGCGACAAGGCAAGCTACTTAAAGCTCGGCATGGTGAACCCGCTGCCGCTCGATATTATAAAGGATTTCTCCGCCAAGTGCGACAAGGTATACGTTATCGAAGAGCTTGACGATATCATCGAGACCCACTGCAAGAAGAACGGCATCGACGTTATCGGCAAGGAGGTATTCCCCCGCGAGTTTGAAATTTCGCAGGCGGTTGTAAGAAAGGCGCTTCTCGGCGAGGAACCCGAGGTCATGACCTTCGGCGAGGACGTTCCCGTAAGACCTCCCGTTATGTGCGCGGGATGTCCTCACAGAGGTCTGTTCTACTGCCTGTCGCAGCTCGGCGTTTACGTTTCGGGCGACATCGGCTGCTATACTCTCGGCGCGGCTGCTCCGCTGAACGCTATGGACACCACTATCTGCATGGGTGCTTCGATAAGCGCTCTGCACGGCTTCAATAAGGCTTCGGGCGGCGCTATGGCAGGCAAGGCGGTAGCCGTTATCGGCGATTCGACCTTCATGCACAGCGGTATGACGGGTCTTGTGAACGTCGCTTATAACGCCACTAATACAACGACTATCATTCTTGATAACTCTATTACAGGCATGACGGGTCATCAGCAGAACCCGACCACCGGAAAGAACTTAAAGGGCGACCCCGCTGCGGCTGTCAACCTCGAAGCGCTTGTAAAGGCTATCGGCATAAAGAGCGTGCGCGTAGTCGATCCCTACCACATGGCTGAAACAAAGAAGGTCATCGAGGAGGAGCTTGCAAAGGACGAGCCGTCCGTTATCATCTCACGCCGTCCCTGCGCTCTGCTGAAATATGTTAAGCACAATCCGCCCGTACACGTTGACACCGACAAGTGCGTGGGCTGCAAGCAGTGCTTAAAGGTAGGCTGCCCCGCTATTTCGATAAAGGACAAGAAGAGCGTTATCGACCACACGCTGTGCGTGGGCTGCGGTATCTGCAAGGAGCTTTGCAAGCTGAACGCTATCGTTGACTGATATGGATAATTACAGGCGTTTTGAAAAATGGACAGATAAAGAGTTCGGCAAAGCCCTGCCGCTCGAACAGACAGCCGCGTTAGCTTTTAATCTTTTTATTGATGAAGATGAAAACTATGTCGGTATCGAGCTTATCGGCACAGAGGAATATGACCCCGACGACGAAGAATGGCTGATAACCGAAATATGGGGAAACCGTCAGCCGGCTTTCAGAATGAAAGGCTATGATCTCCCCGATGACTGGCGCACCGTCCGCGATGATGTGTGTGAAATGATAACAAAATATCTTAACGAGGGCAAATACGCGGATATTCTAAAATCAAAAGAAGCGGTCGTAACGGGCTATGCGGACGGCGATGACGATCAGGAAGGTATCTTCGATATCATTACGGTTTACAAGAAGAACGGCTGAACCGATATCCGTAATTATTGAAAGGAGCGGCATGGACGAACAAACAATACTTCTCTGCTGCGCGTTCGGCATACCGTTTGTGGTGATAGCGCTGATAATCGGCGCGGTGGGGTTTATCCTCCGCCGCGTGCGCCCCGATCTCTACATGAGCGAGGAGGAAAAGCGCGAAGCCGAAAAGCGCCTTTGGGCTGAAATGAACGGCGTAAACTATACGGATAATAAAGATAACAAAGACTTACACAAGGAGTAAGATATAATGGAAACTAAATCAATTATGATAGTCGGCGTGGGCGGACAGGGCACACTGCTTGCCTCGCGCATACTCGGCAGCGTTTTTCTTGCCGAGGGATTCGACGTTAAGGTAAGCGAGGTTCACGGCATGAGCCAGCGCGGCGGATCGGTAGTTACCTACGTCAAGTACGGCGAGAAGGTATATTCCCCCGTCGTGGAGCTTGGCGAAGCCGATCTGATAATCAGCTTTGAGCAGCTCGAATGTGCAAGATGGCTGCCCTATCTCAAAAAGGGCGGCAAGATCGTTACCTCCGACCAGATGCTCGACCCGATGCCCGTTATCACGGGGGCTGCGGTCTATCCCGAGAATATCTTAAGCAAGATAGAGGCTATGGGCGTAGAGGTGACAGCCGCTCCCGCGCTCGCTCTCGCTGAGCAGGCGGGGACTGCCAAGGCGGCAAACGTCGTTCTCATGGGCGTTGTTTCAAAGAAGCTGCCCTTCGAGGAAAGCGTATGGCAGACGGCTCTCGAACAGTGCGTTCCCGCAAAGTTCCTGGAGCTTAACAAAAAGGCTTTCGCGCTTGGCAGAGAAGCGGTGTAAAATGATATAAACAATTTGGGAGGGAGGTAAAATATGCCCGATTTATCATCGTTTTCTGATGAGGATATTATAAATATTTTATCTTCAAATGCCGACGCAGAGCTTAGAAATCGCGGATATGAATACGGCTGGTACAAAAAAGAACAGTTTGTTGGTGCTATCTATATTCTTGTAAATCCGGCTTTTCCTGATCTTGTTAAAATCGGGTATGCTGATGATGTTCACAAGAGATTGAAAGCTTTGAACAGAAATTCGGGACTTCCCGACCCATTTCATTGCTATGCGATATATAAAGTAAAAAAGCGCTTGGAGGATTTAAAACTACATAGTCTTATAGATACGCTTGATCCTTCGTTAAGACATTCAAAAAATCGTGAGTTTTACGAAATGAATTGTCAAAAGGCTTTTGATATTTTATCCGCGATAGCACAGATAAACGGTGATGAAGAACAGCTGACGAAAAATCCTTTTTCGGATAGTTATTTTGTACAGCACGAAACTGAAAACGGTTCGGAAACGCCGGAAGAAAAAACGGCAAAGCTCGGGAACTTAAAATTCGGCATGATCGGAATACCCATAGGGTCAACACTTGTTTTTGTAAAAGACAGAAACATAACCTGTACTACAAAAGATGACATAAACAAGGTAGAGTATAATGGCAAAGTCTATTCTATTTCAAATCTTGCAAAAAAATTGCTTAATATCAAAGCGGCACAGGGTGGTTTGTATTTTATGTACAACGGCGAATTGCTTACAGAGATAAGGAAAAGGCTCGGAGTATGAATCTGATCGCTGTTCCCGCAAAGTTCCTGGAGCTTAACAAAAAGGCTTTCGCGCTTGGCAGAGAAGCGGTGTGAGAGGTTGCCGGGGAGGATATTTGCGGACTTACGCCAATGTCTCCCTGCGTGGACTGCGCAGGAGAGTCCCCTGTTTTTGGGGACTTCCCCCGGTCTCGGCACGCTTAAACTGTCTGCGAAAAATATATTTTATATAGGGTGATTATTTTCAATCATTACTAACATTTACCGGGAGGAATACCAATGGAAACACAGAAGCGTTTTCGGGACGAAAAACACGAATGTATGTCCCGAGAGGAAATGAAGGCTTTGCAGAGCGAAAAGCTCGTCAAGCAGGTGCAGCACGTATGGGACAACGTTCCCTACTACCGCAGAAAAATGGAGGTACGCGGTCTTAAGCCTACCGACATTCAGTCGATAGACGATCTCCACAAGCTGCCGTTTTTGTCGAAGGCAGACCTGCGCGACGCTTACCCCTACGGTCTGCTCGGCAAGCCGCTTGACGAGTGCGTGCGCATCCAGTCAACGAGCGGCACCACGGGCAAGCGCGTTGTTGCGTTCTATACCCAGCACGACGTTGATCTTTGGGAAGAATGTGTAGCACGCGCCATCGTTGCGGCGGGCGGCACCGACAAGGACGTTTGTCAGGTGGCTTACGGCTACGGACTTTTCACGGGCGGCTCGGGACTGCACGGCGGCTCGCACAAGGTCGGCTGCCTTACTCTGCCGATGTCCTCGGGCAACACCGAGCGTCAGATACAGTTCATGCAGGACTTAGGTGCTACTATTCTCTGCTGCACGCCTTCGTATGCCGCTTATATCGGTGAAACTATCAAGGAAATGGGTATTTCTCCCGACAGTCTGAGCCTTAAAGCAGGTATCTTCGGCGCGGAGCCCTGGACAGAGGAAATGCGCCGCGAGATCGAAAAATCTCTCGGAATAAAGGCTTACGATATCTACGGTCTTACCGAGCTTAGCGGTCCCGGCGTGGCTTTCGAGTGCGAAGAGCAGACAGGTATGCACATCAACGAAGACCACTTCATCGCGGAGATAATCAATCCCGACACGGGCGAGGTACTCCCCGACGGCACGAAGGGCGAACTGGTGTTCACGAGCCTTGACAAGGAGGCTTTCCCGCTTCTCAGATACCGCACCCGCGACATCTGCGTGCTGACACGCGGCAAATGCTCCTGCGGCAGAACGCTTGTTAAAATGGCGAAGCCTATGGGCAGAAGCGACGATATGCTCATTATCCGCGGCGTAAACGTATTCCCGTCGCAGATCGAGTCCGTGCTTGTTAAGATGGCTAAGACCATGCCGAATTATCAGATCGTGGTTGACCGCGTGAACAACACCGATACATTCGATATTCTTGTCGAGGTCGATGACAGTATGTTCTCCGATACCGTTAAGACCTACGAGGATATGCAGAAGACCATTGCAAACGAGCTTAAGAGCGTTCTCGGAATCCGTGCGAAGATCAAGCTTGTCGAGCCGAAGAGCATACCGCGTTCGGAGGGCAAGGCTGTCCGTGTTATCGACAAGCGCAAGCTGCACGGATAAAAAGGAGTGATACCGAATGAGTTGTCTTGGCGTATTGTTTGCGGTCGGCGAGGATATAATCGACAAAATGCGGAGTATGCCGGCGGAGAGCCTGCCCGAATACATCTCGGAGAAGCTGGAGGAGCTTTATTTTGAGGAGTATCCCGAAATGACCTGCGAGCTTGACAAGTCGTGGGACGCCATGCACCGCGCTCTTACGGACGGCAAGTTGTCCTTTGACAGCGAAGGCACGCTGGCGCTTGCAATACTGGGCGGCGAAAGGCTATATTTTGACGAAGACCATACCGATTATATCATAACGGCGAAGTCCCCCGCGCAGGTCAGCGAGCTGTACAAGGCGCTTTTGGAGCTTACCGACGAGGAATTTGAAAAGCGCTACAACGCCATTCCCGACGGCGAGTACGGCGAGTTCAAGAGCGCCGAAGACCTTGAATATACGCTTGAATATCTGCACGACAGTCTTTCGTTCTGGCGGTATGCGGCGGAACACGGGCTTTGGGTGCTTTTCACGGCAGACCAATAATGGAGTGACAAAAGATGTATACATTTGAAAAGACCGACAAGGACAGATACATGGGCGGCTGCCTTATAATGAACGTTGACTGCAAGGAGGAGCTTTATCCCGCGAAGGTGATAACGCTTTTCGGGCAGCCCGACTATTTCACCGAAGACTACGAGCAGCTTTTCAGCTGTGTGGTCGCCGCGAAGGACGAAAACGGCAGGGAGCTTGTTCTTGAAATATATCACGGACCGAGCGGTCCTGCGATAGGCGGCGGCGACAGCCCCGAAGAAGAAGCGGCGGCTGCCGAGCTTGCGGAGCTTATCAAGGCGGCAGAGCTTTCCGATTACGAATGGGAAGGCGATTACGAAGACGTTCCCGTGCATATAAGAATGGGCGTGAAAAACGGCGTTCCCTATAACGAGAGCGATTTTCCCGAAGGTGAAGATTTTGATCCCGAGGACTTTATGTAAAATTTATCCCGAAAATAATTTTGAAAGAAGGTAATCATTATGACAGTAAAACAGTTATCGGTATTCGTTGAGAACAGACCCGGCAGACTTTCTACCATCACCCGTCTGCTCGGCGACAACGGCGTAAATATCCGCGCCATGAGCATTGCCGATACGAAGGATTTCGGCATCCTTCGTCTTATCGTTGACGACAGCGAAAAGGCGCAGAAGGTGCTTAAGGGCGAGAACTTTGCCGTAACTATCACGAACGTTATGGCAATAAAGATACTCGATCAGCCCGGCGGACTTGCCGACGCTATGGATTGTCTCTACAAGGACAACATCAGCGTGGAATATATGTACGCGGCGTTCATCAACGCCACCGACGGCACGGCGTATCTTATCCTGCGCGTTGACAAGACCGACGATGCAGTTACCGCGCTCACCGAGGGCGGTTTCAAGCTCGTTTCCGACGAGGAGCTTAAGAGTCTCTGATAACTATTCCGTTTAAAAAGACTAAGCCGGTGTTCGCTATGGACACCGGCTTTTATATTATTTATATTGTAGGGGCGCGCATTGCGCGTCCGTGATTTTATCCGAAATTATTTTCTTTTTATTTTCCTACGCAGAATTTCGAGAACACTTCGCTGACTACCGTATCCGTAACGCGCTCTCCCGTCAGCTCCGAAAGCGCACCCGCCGCTTCTTCTACCGAAATAGCGATAACGTCGGGCGTAAGCCCCATATCCAAAGCCTCCGCCGCCTGCCGCAGATTCTCCGCCGCTCTGCCGAGACAATTCCTCTGCCGCTCGTTGACGAATATCAAACCGTCCTCCGTCCCCGCCGCGCCGAAAAGCTCCGCCGCCGCCGCTTCGAGCCTGTCCCGCCCCGAGCCGACTTTCGCGGAGATCTCGATAACGAAGGGCATCCCCGCGCAAAGCTCGCGGTAAGCCCCGTCGGAGGAAATGTCCGACTTGTTTATCAGCGCGATGATCTTCCCGCCCGCGGCTTTTATTTCTCTGACAAGCGCCCTGTCCGCATCGTCGGGAGGAGTGCTGCCGTCAAATACCGCGATGATAAGCGCACTTTCGCCGAGCTTTTTCCGCGCAAGCTCAACGCCTATCCGCTCCACGGCGTTGTCGGTGTCCCGCAGTCCCGCCGTGTCCGAAAGCCGCAGTGTAACGTCGCCCAGCCGCACCGATTCTTCGAGAACGTCCCGCGTAGTGCCCGCAATGTCGGTGACGATGGCGCGTTCGTAGCCCAAAAGCAGATTCATCAGCGTGGATTTTCCCACGTTCGGCTTGCCGACTATCGCCGCGGGAATTCCCTTTTTCAGCAGCATACCGTTGTCGTACCCACGAATAAGAACGTCCGCTTCGGTAAGGCAGTCCGCAATAGTACGGCGCATGGTCTCGGTCTCGACTTCGGGCAGGTCTTCCTCGGGGTAATCCACCCACGCCGCCAGTTCGCCCAGCAGCTTGACGAGCCGTCCGTTCACCGCCTGTATCCTGCCGAAAAGCGCCCCCTGTCTGGTAAGATTCGCCGAACGAAGGGTCAGCTCGCCCTGCGCGGAGATAAGCTCCATGACCGCTTCCGCCTGCGTCAGACTGAGCTTTCCGTTGAGAAAAGCAAGCTTTGTAAATTCGCCGCGATCGGCGGGGCGGGCTCCGTTTTCGCAGCAAAGTCGCATGATCCTCTGCGTGATGTATCGCCCGCCGTGGCAGGAAATTTCGGCGCAGTCCTCGCCCGTGTAGGAATGTGGGGCGCGAAAAACGGTCAGCACCGCGTCGTCGATGCGCCCGCCGTTATCAAACACCTGTCCGTAGGCGCAGGTATAGCCCGCCATTTCCGCAACGGGTCTGCCGTATGGCTTGAACACACGTTCGGCGACGGCAAGCGCGTTTTCGCCGCTAATCCTAACGACGGCAAGCGCCCCCTCGCCCTCGGCGGTGGCAATGGCGCAGATCGTTCTGTCATTGGTCAGCATTGTAAGATCATTCCCCCTGCGGAACGTTTTTGTCAAGGCTCTTGTTGCGGTAATTCAGGTTGGTGCGCAGCGAATAGCCCTGATTTTCCCAAAAGGCGTTGGCGCCGTCGTTATCCTTGAACACAAGCCCGAAAATCTTTGTGATGCCTTCCTCGCGAAGAGCCTCCTCCGCCTTTTTTACGAGCATACCCGCGATGCCCTGTCTGCGGTAGTCCGGGTGGACGCACATATGATGCACGATAGCCCGTCTGCCGTCGTGACCCGTAAGTATCACGCCGATTATTTTATCATCGGTATATGCGAGAAAGCAGGTAGTCGGGTTCCGCTTAAGATACCGCGTAATGCCTTCTCTCGAATCGTCCACGGGATTGAGCGCCCGCTTTGACTCGGTGCTGTTCCAAAGCCCGAAAATGCCGTCGTAATCGTCGGCTGTTACCTGTCTGATGTTTATTTCTGATTGCATTGCTGTCACCTTCTGTAAAAATAGTTATTCATCATATTCCGGCAAAAAATATGTCTCACCGGTTAATGAATAATGTAGGGTCGAGCATTGCTCGCACGTGTTGTTTGTTCGGTTGAGTATGTGATACCCCATTGATTTGCGAAAATCGGCAATTCTCTTGTTCCCGCTCATTTTTGCAGAATCATTATCTTGTGCATTTTTGTGGGCTTTCTTATGAATTGCCTATTTTATTTTTGAACCGTACTGTTATCTTTCACCGAGTTGTTTTCTGCCGTCGTAGGCTTTGTGTGGGGAAACCTGCACGAACTTGTTCGTGCCACCCCCTTCCTAAGACTTTTGTTTTTTTGCTTATTTATCGCTTACTATCTTTCTCGCTTCGATATAATAACGCTTATCTCTCGCATGACCCATACTGAACGTCTTTCTC
>JAILFF010000339.1 GCA_024697705.1 Ruminococcus sp. | reverse complement strand
TATTCCGTTATTTTAGGCAGCGCACCTCTCATATGTTCGCTATTTTTGCCTTAAACACTGCATTTCACGGTTTACAGCACCTGAAACAGCACCAAGCCCCCTCAAACAGCACCACCACCGAACGGCACTGCCGGTCGGCGTTTGAGGCACATTGGGGCGCCTCAGCGCACCTGTGCTTTTTCCTGCTTTAAAATTTCCCACGATATATTCATGAATTATGACTATAAATTGTAACCTCAAATGTAACCCGAAAAAGCAAAAATAACCTCAAAAATAACCTTAAAATACTTTGTTTTGGTTATTTTCACTTTATCAAATCATAACAAAAGAAATCCCCGAAACCGTGATGGCTTCGGGGGAAATTGAACTTTTTAACGTTTTGAGAACTGCGGCGCTCTTCTTGCAGCCTTCAAGCCGTACTTCTTTCTTTCCTTCATTCTCGGGTCTCTGGTGAGGAAGCCTTCCTTCTTGAGAGCGGAACGAAGCTCGGGGTCGAACTGGAGGAGAGCGCGGGACAGACCGTGTCTGATAGCGCCTGCCTGACCGGTAACGCCGCCGCCTGTAACGGTGCAAACGATGTCGAACTTCTCGTTGGTGTTGGTAACAGCGAAGGGCTGACGAACGATCAGCTTCAGTGTCTCAAGACCGAAGTAATCGTCGATATCTCTGCCGTTGATGGTGATCTTGCCGGAGCCTTCATATACGCGGACTCTTGCTACGGAGTGCTTTCTTCTTCCGGTGCCGTAAAAATAGGTGGATTTTGATTCGTACATTTATATTGCTCCTTTCAGATCAGAACTCGTACTTCTCGGGCTTCTGAGCAGCGTTGTCGTGCTCCGCACCCTTGTATACTCTGAGTCTTGTTGCCTGCTTTCTTCCGAGGGTATTGTTCGGGAGCATACCGTTTACAGCGATGGACATAGCTCTGTCGGACTGTTCTGCCATGAGCTTGGAATACCGGATCTCCTTGAGACCGCCGATCCAGCCGGTGTGCCATTTGAAAGTCTTCTGGCTGAGCTTGTTGCCGGTGAGAACCGCCTTATCGCAGTTGATGATGATCACATGATCGCCGCAGTCGGCGTGAGGTGCATAAGTGGGCTTGTGCTTGCCTCTGAGAAGATGGGCAGCCTTAGCCGCTACACGGCCGAGAGATTTCCCCTCTGCGTCAAGAATATACCACTTGCGCTCGATGTCGCTGCTTTTGGGCATATAAGTAGACATAGAATTTCCTCCTTTATCCGTCGGGGCATTTCCTTCCCCGCAGCTGTCTGTTGTTTTGCGTGACAATAACTATTATAAACACATTTCGGGAGTTTGTCAAGAGAAAATTCCGAGAATTTTCAAGATATATCACGTATTCTCTTTAAATCTCTTTATTTTTCTCTGTTTCTCTCGCTTTCTTGGATCTTGTTTCATTATTTCACTGAGTGATATTCCGCAGTCGAAATGAATATAATATAGTAAGGAGGGGAGAGGATAGTGTATAAAATGCTGATTAAAAAGCTGACCGCGCTGGTGATCTCCGCAGTGCTGCTGGCAGCAGGGGCGGCAGCGGAAGTTTTTGCGGAGGACAAGGACGGCGGTCTGCTTGACGGCGTATCTGCCGAAAGCGTCTGTGTGCGCGAGCTCGGGACGGGGCAGACGGTCTGCGAACGTGCCGCCGACAAAACCGTGTCGATGGGGCATTTTGCCAAGCTGATGACGGCGCTTATCTGCGCGGAAGACATCGAAAGCGGCAAGGTAACGCTTGCGGAGAAAGTGTCGGCTTCATCATACGCCAATTCGATGCCCGCGCCGCAGATATGGCTGATGCCCGGCGAGCGCGTCGCGGTCGAGGAGCTTCTTCAATCAATAATCATGGGCAACGCCAACGATGCCTGCGCCGCGCTTGCGGAAAAGCTCTCGGGAAGTGCCGAAGCCCATGTTTTCCGCATGAACGAACGTGCCGCCGCGCTCGGCATGAGCAGAACGCATTTCGAGGACTGCGAGGGGCTTGACGAACGCACGGTCACTACCTCCGCCGATCTGTGTCTGCTGTCTGCGGAGGTGCTTAAGCACGATATGCTCGAAAAATACTTCACGGCGTGGCAGGAGCGCGTGAGGGGCGGCGAAACGGAGCTTGTCAACACCAACAGGCTCGTGCGGGATTACAAGGGCGCTGTGGGGCTGAAATTCTTTGCATTGGGCGGGAAGTGCAATATTATAGGTGCGGTTCGCCGGCGGGATATGCTTGTCTGCGCGGTGATCGTCGGGTCGGAGAGCCGCGAGAAGATATTTTCCGAAGCGGAGGGCTTGTTCGACGGCGTGTTCGAGAGATATTCGGTATATTCGCCCGAGATCGCGGAGGAGCTTACTGCGGACATACCCGTGGCGCACGGGCGGAAGGACGCGGTGCGCGTCGCAGCGGAGGAGTTCGGCGGGGTTTTGCTCGGGAGGGGGACTGCTTCGCGGGCGGAGTATAAGGCGGAGATATCCGAGCGTGTTGTGGCGCCGATTGCGGAGGGCGATGTTCTCGGCAGGGTTGTCTATACGCTTGACGGGGCGGAGATAACAGAGATACATATATGTGCTGCGGAAGCGGTTGAAAGAATGGATATGCGGTATGGCATCTATCGCGCTCTGTGTAATTTGTGCAAGTTTTAGGCGAGAATAATGTGCAGATTCAACAAAACTTGCCTTGCGCTTAGAAAACCCTTGAAAAATTCTTAAAAGTATTGTATAATTAAATCAGCCGGGTATGCCGTAAGGCTTCCCGACGGTTGATCTGGAAAAATTGTACAAGATCGAAAGGAAGTATTACTTATGTCTGTTAAACTCAATTGCGAGTATCTGAAGCCTTTTGTTTCGGAGCGCGAGCTTGACGCTATCGCCCCGCTCGTTTCCGCGGCACACAAGACTCTTGCCGACAGAAACGGCCCCGGAAATGATTTCCTCGGTTGGGTCGATCTCCCCGTCAACTACGATAAGGAAGAGTTCGCCCGCATCAAGGCTGCCGCCGAAAAGATCAAGAAGACCTGCGACGTGCTTATCGTCATCGGTATCGGCGGATCGTATCTCGGCGCAAGAGCGGTCATCGAAGCTCTGAGATCCTCGCTTTACAATAATCTTAAAAAGGATACCCCCGACATCTACTATGTCGGCAACAGCATCAATCCCGCCTACCTGAACGATATTCTCTCGATCTGCGAGGGCAAGGATATCTGCGTGAACGTTATCTCCAAGTCGGGCACCACCACCGAGCCTGCGCTCGCGTTCAGAATATTCAAGAAGCTCGTTGAGGACAAGTACGGCAAGGACGGCGCTAAGGATCGTATCTTCGCCACCACCGACAAGGCTAAGGGAACCCTTAAGTCCCTTGCGGACGCAGAGGGCTATGAGACCTTCGTGGTTCCCGACGATGTTGGCGGAAGATATTCCGTACTGACAGCCGTTGGTCTGCTGCCGATCGCCTGCGCGGGCATCGACATCGACAAGCTGATGGCAGGTGCCGCAGCCGCGAGAGAGAAGTACATGAAGGACGACGGCAACGACTGCTACAAGTACGCCGCTCTCCGCAACATTCTTTATAATAAGAACAAGAGCGTTGAAATGCTCATCAGCTACGACCCCGCGTTCGCTATGATGAACGAGTGGTTCAAGCAGCTCTACGGCGAGAGCGAGGGCAAGGACAACAAGGGTATCTTCCCGTCTTCCGCTGTTTTCTCGACCGACCTTCATTCGCTCGGTCAGTTCATTCAGGACGGCTCGCGCATCATGTTCGAGACCGTGCTTGACATAAAGAAGCAGAGAAGCGACCGCTTCCTCGAAGCAGACGCGGAGAATCTTGACGGACTGAACTTCCTTACGAATCAGGATATGTCGGTCGTTAACCTGAGAGCATTCCAGGGAACCGTTCTCGCGCATACCGAGGGCGGCGTTCCGAACATCATCATCGAGCTTGACGATGTTGGCGAGGAAACAATGGGCGAGCTCATCTACTTCTTCGAGAAGGCTTGCGCTATCTCGGGCTATATGCTGGGCGTTAATCCCTTCGATCAGCCCGGCGTTGAAAGCTACAAGAAGAATATGTTCGCGCTGCTCGGCAAGCCCGGCTACGAGGACAGAAAGGCAGAGCTTGAGGCGAAGCTCGGCTGAAAGAAGATAAAAAGATAAGAGATAAAAGATAACAGATAATACGGAGCCGAACAAATGCAGTCGGAATTATATTAAACGACATAATGATTTGTACTTTGACTGCGTGGGGACGCCCCACTGCAATACGGTGAAAGATCATTGGTTGTTTACTGTAAATATTTATCTTATATCTTTTATCTTATATCTTATATCTTTTATCTTAATGGAATAATCGGGGCGGCAACGCTTCGGAAATAAACGTCGTTTGACAGAATGGAGTAATAACATGATAAATCTTATCCCCGGAAAAAAGGGCACCGGCAAGACCAAGGTGCTTGTTGACGCTATCATCAAGGCTGCCGACGAGGCTACCGGAAACGTTGTTTGCATCGAAAGAGGTATGAAGCTCACCTACGAGATCCCCTCGAAGGTAAGACTTGTAGACGCCGAGGAATACGGCATCAACAGCTATGACGCTTTCTACGGCTTTGTTGCGGGTCTTCTCGCGGGCAACTACGATATCCAGCAGATCTATGTTGACGGTATCTTAAGGATCGGCGGCAGAGACTACGACGAACTCGGCAAGATGATCGAAAAGGTCGCGGTTCTTGCCAAGGACGTAAAGCTCGTGTTCACTGTTTCGGCTGAGCCCGAAGACCTTCCCGAGCAGGTAAGGGCTTTCATTCACTAAAGATGAGAAGTTCGGCTCTTTTTGAATAATTTATTAAAATATTCGCGAAAGGGCTTGACAAATCATCATACATGGTCTATAATAAATTTTGTGATGCTTATGATCCGCGGCGGCTCAACCTCGCCGCGGCGAAGCCTTATGCGAAAGGGGAGAGCGGAATATGCTCCTTCAGCTGAAAAGGATATTCGACGAGCCGGGGCAGTCGGCAGAGATCGACACCGAGCTTACTGTTTCCGAACTGGAAGAGCAGCGTCCGTATGAGACCTTCGCGGCACCTCTCACGATCAAAGGCACGGTGAAGAACCGCGCCGGAGTGGTCACGCTCAGTATGACGGTAAGCGCCGTTATGGAGCATACCTGTGACAGGTGTCTTAAAGCCTTTGAAAGGGAATATGTCCATGAGTTCACGCATACTCTCGTTAAAGCCTTCGCCAACGGCGAGGACGAGGAGGAGGGCTATGAGGATTACGTGGTCTGCCCCGACAATACGCTTGAAATAGGCGAGCTTGCTCTTACCGATCTGAGCCTGGAAATACCCTCGAAGATCCTCTGCAAGGAGGACTGCAAGGGGCTGTGTCCCAAGTGCGGAAAGGACTTGAATGAGGGCGGCTGCGGCTGTGAATGAATTTTGCGTGTGTGCTTTTTATAGCATGACATGATAAGGAGGTGCCGAAAATGGCAGTACCCAAGAGAAAAACCTCGAAAGCAAGACGTGACAAGAGACGCTCCAATGTTTGGAAGCTTGATGCGCCTGCTCTCAGCAGATGCTCCAACTGCGGCGAGCTTACCGCTCCCCACAGAGTTTGCAAGAGCTGCGGTTATTACAAGGGTGTTCAGGTGATCGCCAAGGACAACTGAGTTCCCGGCATCGCAAGACAATAGCTTTGTATTTTACGGGCAGAGGAGGGTATGCACCTTCTCTGCTTTTTGCACTACCCGCGCAGGATTGAGGTGAGTAAATGGCGGTCGAAGTCACGGGGCTTGATAAGCACGGTCACGCCGAAAGGGCGGGCATACAGGCGGGGGATATCCTTGTCTCGATAAACGGTCACGAGATCGAGGACGTTCTCGATTATATGTTTTACGCCGCCGAAAACCGCACCGAGCTTGTGATAAAGCGCGGCGGCGAGGAACTCACTTTTAAGATTCGCAAGTCGGAATACGATGATCTCGGTATGCAGTTTGAGTCCTTTTTAATGGACAACAAGCGCAGCTGCTCGAACAAGTGCATTTTCTGCTTTATCGACCAGATGCCGCCCGGAATGCGCGAAACGCTGTATTTCAAGGACGACGACGCCAGACTCTCGTTCTTGCAGGGAAATTATGTCACGCTGACCAATCTGACGGACAAGGACGTACAGCGGATAATTGATATGCGCCTGAATATCAACGTTTCGGTGCATACGACGAATCCCGAGCTGCGCTGTATGATGATGCACAACCGCTTTGCGGGTGAAAAGCTCAAATATATCCGCATGATCGCCGAAAGCGGGCTGATGCTCAATTGTCAGATCGTCTGCTGTCCCGGCATAAACGACGGCGACGAGCTTCGCCGCACGCTGAACGACCTTTACGACCTTATGCCGAACATACAGTCGGTGGCGATAGTGCCCGTCGGGGTGACGAAGTTCCGCGAGGGGCTTTATCCTTTGACTTTGTTCAACAAAGAGACCGCGGGGCAGGCTATCGACGTTATCGCCGAAGTGCAGGAAAAGGCGTTTGAAAAATACGGCACACGAATGGCTTTCGCGGCGGACGAGTTTTACCTTATTGCCAAAAGACCTCTTCCCGAGGGCGATTTTTACGAGGATTATCCGCAGTACGAAAACGGCGTGGGCTTGTGCCGCTCGCTAATTGACGAGGTTCATTCGGCGATAGAGCTTGCCGAGTACGACGGCGGAAAGCGCAAGGTGACTATCGCCTGCGGAACGGCTGTCTACCCGGTTCAGCAGTCGCTTGCGGAGGATATACACGCCGCGTTCCCCGATGTTACCGTGCAGGTGATAGCGATACTTAACCGCTTTTTCGGCGAGACGATAACCGTCACGGGGCTTATCACGGCGGGCGACCTTATAGATCAGCTTAAGGATATTGACCTGGGCGACGAGCTGCTGATCTCTAAGCAGATGCTAAAAGCCGACGAGCCGATATTCCTTGACGATATGCACCTTGACGACGTTAAGGCGGCGCTTAACATAAAGATAACCCCGACCGCGAACGACGGTTTTGAATACCTTGACGCGGTGCTGGGGATAGGTATATAGTAAATATGACTGATGATATGAAACAGCGCGAAAGGGTAATCGTGCTTATCGAACGCGGCAGGCAGGTCGGCGCTAATCGCTTGTTCAAACGCGGCGGCTGCACGATATACTATGTCAGCGCGGTTCAGAAAAAAGACGGTAAATACATTGCTTATACAGATGAATGCGACCTCGACAACAATATGTTCCACGAAAACGAGGACACTGAGCGCATTACGGAATATGATTCGCTCGATGAATATTTGAACGGATTTGAGGAAAGATACGGAGTGCGTTTCGAGGAATTCGGCGTATCGAAAGGCAATAAGTTTTTCCATATATAAATTGAGGAGGAGATACAAGATGTCAATGCCCTTGGTCGCGGTCGTAGGCAGACCGAACGTCGGTAAATCAACGCTTTTTAACAAGCTGATAGGTCAGCGGCTCTCGATAGTCGAGGACACGCCCGGCGTTACACGCGACAGGATATATTCAAAATGCGAATGGTTGGGGCGCGAGTTCATGCTCGTTGATACCGGCGGTATCGAGCCGGATTCTTCCGATGTGATACTTTCGCAGATGCGCCGTCAGGCAGAGCTTGCCATTGACCGCGCCGATGTTATAATATTTGTTACAGACCTGAAATGCGGCGTGACAGCCACCGATGAGGAAGTAGCGGCAATGCTCCGCCGTTCGCAGAAGCCCGTTGTTCTCTGCGTAAACAAGTGCGACACGGTAGGCGAGCCGCCCGCGGAGTTCTACGAGTTCTACAATCTCGGCTTGGGCGAGCCGTTCGCCGTTTCGTCGGTACACGGTCACGGCACGGGCGATATGCTCGACGAGGTGCTGAAAAATCTGCCCGACGAAAAGGGCGAGGACTACGGCGAGGACGTTATCAAGGTCGCCGTGATAGGCAAGCCGAACGTCGGCAAATCGTCGATAATCAACCGTCTGTGCGGTGAGGAGCGCGTTATCGTCTCCGACATTGCCGGAACCACCCGCGACGCTACCGACACTTACGTTGAGAATGCGCAGGGCAAGTACGTCTTTATCGACACGGCGGGTATCCGCAAGAAGTCGAAGGTGCTTGAAAGCATCGAGCGTTACAGCGTTCTGCGCTCGTATATGGCGGTTGACCGCGCCGACGTGGCGGTGATCGTCATTGACGCGGCGGTGGGCTTCACCGAGCAGGACTCGAAGGTCGCGGGCTACGCTCACGAAAAGGGCAAGGCTTGCGTGGTGGCTGTCAATAAATGGGACGTTATCGAAAAGGACACCAACACGATGAACGAGTTCAAGAAAAAGCTGGAAATTGATTTCAGCTTCATGAGCTACGTGCCGTTCGTGTTCGTTTCGGCGAAAAACGGCACCCGCATGGACAAGCTGCTTGAAATGGTGAATTATACCGCGCAGCAGAACTCCGTCCGCATACCTACGGGCAGGCTCAACGACGTTCTTGCCTACGCGACGGCGCGTGTTCAGCCGCCCTCCGACAAGGGCAGACGCCTGAAGATCTATTACATGACACAGGCTTCGACCAAGCCGCCGACGTTCGTGTGCTTCGTCAATCGTGCGGAACTGTTCCATTTTTCGTACAGAAGATACATCGAGAACCAGATCCGAGAGACCTTCGGGCTTGACGGAACGCCCGTCGTAATGATGGTGCGCGAGCGCGACCGCGACGACGTAAAGGCGTGATGACGGCGCTTTCGGAACCGGTAAGCGCCCTGATTACATACTCTTTCCCAGTCGCCGCGTGGCTGATATGGAAGAAAAAGACGAACGCTTCGGCGCTGCCGCTTGTGATAGGATTGGTCGCTTATACCTGCGTGATCCTTCCGAGGTTCATGCTGCGGGCGCTCATTTCCTACAATGAGCTTCGGCAGACGAACATTTTTCTTTACTACTTCGCAAGAGGCATAATTTCGGGCGGCTGCGAGGAGGGGATACGTCTTGCGGTGTTCACTTTTATTCTGAAAAGCTCCGACAAAAGCGGCTGGGTGAACAGCATAGCGTATGGATTGGGTCACGGCGCCTGCGAATCGCTGCTTGTCACCGACCTTGCGGACTGCGGTCTTGCCGACTGCGTGTTCAACGGCTTGGGATTTCTGGAGAACATGGCGTTTTCGGCTTCGATGTCGGTGCTCGTTTACGCCGCGGCGGTACACGCACGGGACAAAAAGCTGTTTTTCGCAGCCTACGCGCTGCATTTTTGCGCCGACGTTATACCGCTTTTCTACGAGCTTGAAGGCGTGAGCTTTGTGGGATATCTGCTTTTGGATATGCTGTTTT
The DNA here is from genome assembly GCA_024697705.1 of Ruminococcus sp. Lineage (GTDB taxonomy): Bacteria > Bacillota > Clostridia > Oscillospirales > Ruminococcaceae > YE71. The sequence goes on along the minus strand of JAILFF010000339.1, from coordinate 1,867 downwards.
CGGCGGGCTGCTGCGTTTTCGCCTTCAAGGTCTTCCGCAGCTTCCGCGACGAATAATTATAATCGTTATATATACTTGTATTGGGGGAGCAAGTGACATGAAATATGCACTTTGTCTGTTTTTAACGGCTCTGCTTTCGTATCTGTGGGGGAGCCTTAATTCCGCGATAATCTCGGTGAAGCTCATAAAGGGCGAGGATATACGCGAGAAAGGCAGCGGCAACGCGGGGCTTACGAACGTTATCCGCATTTACGGAAAGGGCATGGGCTTGGTGACGCTGCTGTGCGACCTTTTCAAGGGCGTGGCGGCTGTTTTGGCTGCAAAGCTTATCGTCGGAAATCTCTGCGGGGTAACATTCTTCGGCGGAGATAAGAATTTTATCGGCTATATCGCGGGACTTTTCACTATTATAGGACATATGTTCCCGATTTTCTACGGCTTTCACGGCGGAAAGGGCGTTCTGCTGGCGGCGACCACGCTTATCGCTATGGACCCGCTGACCTGCGCGGTGTCGCTCGCGGTATTCGGGGTGCTTGTCGTTACGACGAAATACGTATCGGTCGGCTCGATCTGCGCGGCTATTACATACCCCGTTTTCACGCTGATATGGCAGAGCATCAACGCGAGCAAATTCCCCGGGCACATACCGAATTTTATAGTGGCAGCGATAATCGGCGGCATGATAATTTATATGCACCGATCGAACATCGAACGTCTGCGCACGGGAACGGAAAACAAGGTCGGTCAGAAAAAGAAGTCCGCCGATCCCGACGCGGCGGAGCAGTAAGGGGGCGTTTTTATGTCAAAGATCATGATACTCGGCGCGGGCGGCTTCGGGCTTTCGATTGCGATAATGTGCGCGGGCGCGGGGCATGACGTGACCGTCTGGGCGCGGTCGAGAGAAAAGCTCGACGAGATACGCGAGACGGGCGAGCTGAAAGCAAAGCTCCCGGGCTGCAAAGTCCCCGAATCGGTCCGCCTGACCGACGATATCGGTGAGGTGAAGGGCAAGGAGCTTGCCGTCTTCTGCGTGCCGACGGCGGGAACACGCTCGGTCTGCGAAAAGGCTGCGGAGTTCATCGAGCCGCAGACCATCGTTGTAAACACCGCGAAGGGTCTTGAAAACGGCACGCTCAAAACCATTGACGTTGTTACGAAGGAAGCTCTGCCGAACAATCCCGTTGCGATACTTACGGGTCCTTCCCACGCGGAGGAGCTTGCGCGGGGGATCCCTACGACAGTCGTCGTGGCTTCGGACAGCCCCGAGATATCGAAGCGGGTCCAGCAGATGCTCATGACGGCGAATCTGCGCGTTTATTCAAACGAGGACGTTCTCGGCTGCGAGCTTGGCGGGTCGCTTAAAAACGTCATTGCTTTGGCGGCGGGCGTCTGCGACGGACTCGGGCTCGGAGATAATACCAAGGCGGCGCTGATGACCCGCGGCATACGGGAGATCTCCTCGCTGGGGCAGGCATTGGGCGCCGACCCGCTGACGTTTGCGGGGCTGAGCGGCATCGGAGATCTTATCGTTACCTGCTGTTCGATGCACAGCCGCAACAGGCGAGCGGGGATACTGATCGGGCAGGGCGTTTCTCCCGAAGAAGCGGTGCGGCAGGTCGGAACTGTCGAGGGCTACGGGTGTACGAAGAACGCTTACGAGCTTGCGAAGAAATGCGGTGTGGAGATGCCGATAACGGAGCAGCTGTACTCGATACTTTTCGAGGGCCGGAAGGCGAAGGAGGCGGTCGGTGCGCTGATGCAGAGACCGTCGAGACCGGAAACGGAGCAGGATTTCTTGAATAAGTAAAAATGAGCAAAAACTAAAAGTCTTAGGAAGGGGGTGTGGGGGATAACCCTTCTTCAGAAG
>JAILFF010000334.1 GCA_024697705.1 Ruminococcus sp. | reverse complement strand
CGGTCTTCAGTGCCACAAACTGACGCGTTAACCAGCTACGCTATACCCACCATAAATATATCGAGAGCGGGTGATGAGAATCGAACTCACGTGGCCAGCTTGGAAGGCTGGAGTTCTACCATTGAACTACACCCGCACGTTTTGTCTGAGGTTTCCCCCTAACGACTTATATATTATACCACATCAAGCGGCTCGTGTCAAGACATATTTTTAACTATCCCGAATTTCGTATACTTGCACAAAAAATCACTACTAAATCTCACACATATCAGCGCAGGCAGATAAAAAGCAATACGAATAGTTTTCATTTCGGCAGCAAATACGTTCTCGGCACTTTCACGATTTTTGCATTTTTTCGTATCGGGACTTGCATTTCCCGATAAAATATAGTATAATAAGCTTTAAAGGAATAAGAGCAATATTTAAGGGTAATACGGAGGGAATGACAGGTGTACAAAATACTGAAAAGAAAACAACTGAACGAAAATATCGTTCTTATGGAGGTAGAGGCTCCTTATATTGCAAAAAAGGCAAAAGCGGGGCAGTTCATCATCTACCGCGTCGATGAATTCGGTGAAAGAGTGCCGCTCACCATCGCCGACTATGACCGCGAGCGCGGCAGCATAACTATTATTTTCCAGACGATAGGCGGCTCCACGCAAAAGCTTGCGGCGCTTAACGAGGGGGATTCCATACTCGACGTTGTGGGACCTCTCGGAACAGCTACCGAATACGGCGACGCAAAGCGCGTGGCGGTCATCGGCGGCGGCGTGGGCTGTGCGATAGCCTACCCGCAGGCAAAGGCGCTTTTCAACGCGGGCGCGGAGGTCGATCTTATCGCAGGATTCCGCGACAAGAGCATCGTTATCTTGGAGGACGAGATGAAGGCGGTCTGCACGGATTTCCACCTTTGCACCGACGACGGTTCGGCGGGGTATCACGGCTTTGTGACGAACAAGCTCAAGGAGCTTATCGACGACGGCAAAAAGTTCGATCTCGTTATCGCGATAGGTCCTGTGCCGATGATGAAATTCGTCTGCAAGACCACCGAGCCTTACGCTATAAAAACGCTTGTGTCGCTCAATCCGATCATGATCGACGGAACGGGTATGTGCGGCGGCTGCCGTGTGAGAGTCGGCGGCGAGCTTAAATACGCCTGCGTTGACGGACCCGATTTCGACGGTCACAAGGTCGATTTCGACGAGCTGATGAAGCGCAACGCCACCTACCGCGAGCAGGAGGGTGCGCACGTTTGCAGGATAACGGGAGGTGTGAGAAATGCCTAATATGCAGCAAAACAAAACACCCGTCGCCGAGCAGGAGCCCGCTGTCAGAGCGCGTAACTTTGCCGAAGTGACGAAGTGCTACACCCCCGACGAGGCGGTGAACGAGGCGGAGCGCTGTCTGAACTGCCCCACTCACCCCTGCATGACAGGCTGTCCCGTAAGCGTTCGGATACCCGAGTTCTTAGCCAAGATCCGCGAGCGTAAGTTTGCCGAAGCCTACGGCATCATCCGCGCCACGAACAGTCTCCCCGCCGTTTCGGGAAGAGTTTGTCCGCAGGAGCGTCAGTGCGAGAGCAAGTGTGTCCGCGGCGCAAAGGGCGAGCCTGTCGCCATCGGCAGGCTGGAGCGTTTCTGCGCCGACTACGCTATGGCTCACCCCGAGGAGCTTGCGGCAACTAATAAACCCGAGCCGAACGGTCACAAGGTGGCGATAGTCGGCGGAGGTCCCGCGGGGCTTACCTGCGCGGGCGACCTTGCCGCGAAGGGCTATGAAGTCACGATCTACGAAGCCTTTCACACGGCGGGCGGCGTGCTGATGTACGGTATCCCCGAGTTCCGTCTGCCGAAAGCGATCGTTCAGAAGGAGATCGACGGTCTTAAAGCAATGGGCGTGAACATCATGACGAACATGGTCGTCGGCAGAGTTATCTCGGTCGATGAGATAATCGCGGAGGGCTGCGAGGCGGTGTTCATCGGTTCGGGCGCAGGTCTGCCGCGGTTCATGGGCATCGAGGGTGAAGATCTGGTCGGCGTTTACTCGGCGAACGAGTATCTGACGAGGATAAATCTCATGAAAGCCTACCTCGACGAATACGACACGCCTATCAGGAAATCGAAAAACGTGGCGGTCATCGGCGGCGGAAATGTCGCTATGGACGCGGCACGTTCGGCTTTGCGGCTCGGCGCCGAGAAGGTCTATATCATCTACCGCCGTTCGATGGAGGAGCTTCCCGCACGTAAGGAGGAAGTTCACCACGCTCAGGAAGAGGGCATCGAGTTCCGTCTGCTGACGAATCCGAAGCGCATCATCGGCGAAGACAGCGTTACGGCTATCGAGTGCGTAAACATGGAGCTCGGCGAGCCCGACGCATCGGGGCGCAGAAGTCCTCACGAAGTAGCGGGCAGCAATTTCCTGCTCGAAGTCGATACTGTTATAATGGCGCTCGGAACGTCTCCGAATCCGCTTATCGGCAGGACGACGAAGGGCATCGAGACCGACCGTCGGGGCTGTCTTGTGGTCAACGAAGAGACCAATCAGACGACCAAAGAGGGCGTTTATGCGGGCGGCGACGCGGTCACGGGTGCTGCGACGGTGATCCTCGCGATGGGCGCGGGCAAGAAAGCGGCGGCGGCTATTGACGAGTATCTCAAACGATAATCAATATTATTAAATACAAAAGGGCAGGAATTGCGGTTCCTGCCCTTTATCGTTCATATCAGCTGTGATGTATAAAGCTTATAATAGTCGCCCTTCTTCTCCATCAGCTCGTCATGCGACCCGCACTCCGTAATGCCCTTATGGTCGATATACATTATACGGTCGCAGTTCTTTATCGTCGAAAGCCGATGCGCGATAATAAAGCTCGTCCTGCCCTTCAAAAGCTCGTTCAAGCCCTGCTGCAACAGGCGTTCCGTCTTCGCGTCTATCGAGGAGGTCGCTTCGTCAAGCACAAGTATCTTCGGGTCGGAAAGCAGCGTTCTCGCAAACGAAATGAGCTGCTTCTGCCCGCCCGAAAGCTTCGAGCCGCGCTCCTTGACCTCCGTTTCGTAGCCGTCCTCCATTTCCCGAATGAACTGGTCGGCACAGACTACGCGGCTTGCCTCGCGAATCTCCTTGTCGGTCGCGTCAAGCCTGCCGTAGCGTATATTGTCGGCGATGGTGCCGCTGAAAATAAAGCTGTCCTGAAGCATTATGCCCATCTGCGAACGCAGCGAACGCAGCGTTACCTCGCCGATATCCTCGCCGTCAATCGTGATGCTTCCGCCAGTAACGTCGTAAAAGCGCGATATCAGCGAAACAATCGTGGATTTGCCCGCTCCCGTGGGTCCCACGAGCGCTATGCTCTCGCCCGCTTTGACATCGAACGAAACGTGCTCCAGTACGTTCACGCCCTCGTCGTAGGCGAACGTAACGTCTTTGAAGCTGACATCGCCCTTGATAGCGCCGATCTCGTGAGCGCCCTCCTTGTCGGCTATTGTCACGGGCTCGTCGAGGGTCTCGAAAATTCGCTCCAGATATGCTATGTTGTTGATGAAGTTGTTGAACAGGTTTGAAAGGTTCATTATCGGCTGCCAGAAGCGCGAAGCGTAGCCCGTCATGGCGGCTATCGTGCCGAGCGTCACCGAAGCGGGGGTCATGATTATCAGCCCGAAGAAGAATATCGCGGCGCGTATCATCGTCGAGATATTGTCGGTCGCGGGCCATACGAGGTTCGAGTAGCCGACGGCGCGCATCCAGCTTTTGCGGTACTTATTGGAAAGCCTGTCGAAGATCGCGGCGTTTTCCTCCTCGCGGGTGAATATCTGCGTTACCCTTGCGCCCACGATGTTTTCCTGCAAATAGGCGTTTAAATTCGAGCTTTTGTTGGAAACGTCCTGCCATGCGCGGCGCTGATGCTTCTTTATCGAGAACATAACGAACATGAAAAACGGTATGCCCGCCAGTACGATGAGCGAGAGCTTTACGTCCACCATGAACATAAACACCGTTATGAATATCATGTTGAGCGATTCGAGGATAACGCTTATCACGCCGTTTGAAAGCATATCCGACACCGAATTGACGTAGTTCACCACGCGGATAAGTATTTTTCCGTGCGGGCGGTCGTCGTAGTAGCTGAACGGAAGCTCCTGCAAGTGCGCGAAAAGGTCGGAGCGTATGTCGTAGATCATGTCCTGACCCACTACGGTCATTATTTTTGCGCGTATCGTCGAGAATATCACCGACACCAAAAAGGTCAGCAGCAGCAGACCTCCGAGCAGCCAAAGCTCGCCGATCTTCTTCGCGGGAACGGTGTTGTCGAGGGCGTACTTCGTGATAATGGGTCCCAAAAGCCCCGAAAGCGCCGCGAAAATGCTGAGTATCAGCGCTGCTATCATTTTTCCGCGGTATTTTTTCATGTACTTGAACGAGCGCTTGAAGTGTCCGAAGTCAAAAGGGGATTCAAGCTCTTCGTCGATATCGTAGCGATTTCTTGCCATTCAGACCACCGCCTTTGCCGCGCTTACGTTGATCCCGCTTTGAAGCTCGTACACCTCGCGGTAGTAGCCGCCCAGCGCCACAAGCTCGTCGTGAGTTCCCATTTCTTTAATTTTGCCGTTTTCGAGCACAATTATCTTGTCGGCGTCCTTAGTCGAGGAAATTCTCTGCGCTATGATTATCTTCGTACACGGGAAATCGAGGTTTCGCAGACTTTCCTGAATATGCCGCTCGGTCTCCATATCGACCGCCGAGGTCGTGTCGTCGAGTATCAGCAGCGCAGGGCGTATCGCCAAAGCACGCGCAAGAGATATCCTCTGCTTCTGACCGCCCGAAAGACCCACGCCGCGCTCGCCGATTATCGTTTCGTAGCCGTCGGTCATGTCATTGATAAAGCCGTCCGCCGCCGCAAGCTTGGCGTAGCTTTTCACGCCTTCCTCGGACATATCCGAGTTGCCGTATGCGATATTTCCGTCGATGGTGTCGGAGAACAGCAGAACCTCCTGCGTAGCCATGCCGATATTCCTGCGCAGCTCACGCAGCTTATAGAAACGAACGTTCACGCCGTCCACAAAGACCTCTCCGCTGTCGGGGTCGTAGAAGCGCGGTATCATATTGATGAGCGTTGTCTTGCCCGAGCCTGTTTCGCCCATGATAGCAACGGTCTCGCCCGGCTCCACCTTGAACGAAACATCGTCGAGCACGGTCCGATCCCCCATTTTAAATGTAACGTTTTTGAACTCCACCTCGCCGCGAAGCCTTTCGTCTGTCTCCACGGAGTCGGCGCGGTCGAGTATTTTCGGCTGCGCGTAGTAGATCTCCACGACCTTCATTGCCGAAGCCATGAAGCGCTGAGTATCGTTTACGTACATTCCTAACATTCTCATGGGGTTCGATACCGCCCAAATCAGCCCCGAGATAGCAATATAATCGCCCATTGTGATCTGTTCCCTGATAAGAAAGATACCGCCGCCGACAAGCATTATCACCGAAAGCAGATTGGCGAAGGTCTCCATGTAGGGCGAGAATTTCAGCCAAAGCAGCGCCGCGTTTTTGTTGGCGGTGGAATAGTCGCTGTTGGCTTTTCCGAACTTTTCTATCTCGAAGTCCTCGCGGGCGAAAGCCTTTACCACTCGGTTGCCCGAGATATTCTCCTGCGCGTCGGTATTCAGCCCCGCAAGCTTTTCGCGAAGCTCGATGAACACGGGTCCCGCCACGCGCCTGAAAAGCCTTGTCATCAGGAAGATAAACGGCGTTACCGCAAGCAGCATCAGCGCCATTTTCCAATTGATGACAAAGAAGTAGACCATCGCGGCGGTAAACAGCGAAAGCGATTCGAGAAATCCCTTGAACACCCACGAGACGAAGTGCCTCACCATGTCGAGGTCGCCCGTCAGACGGGTCATAAGGTCGCCCGTGCGGTGGTTGTCGTAAAAGTCCATGTCCTGCGAAAGCACTTTGTTGAAAAGATGATCTTTCACACGGTAGATCATGCCCTGCGACGAATATTCGTAGGTCATATTGCAGGCGTACTGACAAACGGTACGCAGCAGCGTGAAGCCCAGCATCGCGACAAGCAGCATGATAAGCCCGTGACGGTCGGTTTGCAGACGTTCGAGCGCGTTGTCGGCGGTGAGGTATTCGTCAACGATGCGCGAGCTGAAATAAGGCGTCGTGAGGTGCAGCGCGTTGCAGACGAGCGACAGGCAAAGCGCGGTGATGTACACTCCGCGGTAGCCCTTCATATTGTGCCATAACCATTGCAGCTGAAACATTTCTTTTCCCTCCCTGCGTTTGTTCCCGAATAATGTGTGTTTAATATATTAGCATATTTGAGCGTTCCCGTCAATGTCATTATACCAAAAATATAGATTTATTCTATTTTTTCGGTAAAAGCTGACACTTTCCGAGACAGCCTTTCCTTTGCCGCGGCAGACTGAAAATGCTTTTAACATTATATACTTGTTTTGCGCAAAAGTCAATAAAAAAGGCGGATCTTCCTACACGGAAATCCGCCGATTTTTCAGATATTTTTCCACTCGAATTTGCTATACTGCACAATCCGACGAAAGATGTCACAATACAATTTCACCAAAAACGTTTTCGATAAAATTATTAGACTTTCTCGGAAACTGGCGTGTGCCACCTGTCGAAAGATTTTGGCAGGGGGTGCGCGATAGTTTTCGAGGAAGTCTACTTCATAAATACGAAACTTTCAAGCTCGCAGAGCGCTTTGCCATCGAAATACTGCTTCGTCCAGCCCGTAACGCCGTGCTCGAAAATGAAGAATACCGAATGACGTCCCGTAACGTTCTTGATCTTGCCCTTGTAGACGCCGTCGCCGATGCCGACCTTTATCGTGCCGACCTCCGTGCCCTTTTCGTCGCAGCCGTCGATCATCACTCGAACGTTGCAGTAAGTTCCCAAGCCGCGGGTCTTAAGCGCAACGGTGATACTGTCGCCCGTGAAATCCTCGCCAAAATCATAGTATTTATAGCCGATGATATTTCCGTCGGTGATGTTCGTTACCACGCGGGTAAAGATGTCCTTTTCGGTGATGTAGCAGCCGCCCTTAAGCACGCAGGCGATGTCCGCGGGGGTCTGCTTGTACGGGTCGAGAGAATCCTCAAAGCCCAGCGAGGTCATTTCGACAGGCGGGATAGTTCCGTCGGGGAGGATAGTCACCTTTTCCACGCAGGCGCGGCGCGACATTATCGAGCGGTTCGTCATGCGGTGGTAGAAGATGTACCACTGACCCTTGATGCAGATAAGCGAGCCGTGATCGTTGCCGCCCGGATAATCCACGCTGTTGTCGATGATATAGCCGCGGTAAGTGAAAGGTCCCGTCGGGGAATCGGCGGTAGCGTAGGCAAGGCGCGGCGCTGTCCTCGGCGAGTAGATAAGATAATACTTGCCGTTGATCTTGCGGGGCGAGCTTGCCTCGAAGAAGCGCTGATCCTGCGGAACGTCCTCGGTGTAGGGCATAACGGGGCATTTGTAGCTGCCCTTGATGACGGTGCGCATATCGGCGGGGTCGAGCTCATTCATATTCGACTGCTGAAAGCCGTAGTAAACGTAAACCTTGCCGTCGTCGTCAACGAGAACGCCCGCGTCGTTGAAGATGCCGTCATCGCCGATCTCGGTATCCTTATCATAGAGGTAGGTGCCGAGGCATTTGAAGGGACCCTCGGGCTTATCGGAAACGCCCACCGCGCCCTTTGAGCCGACGATATAGGCATAGAGGTAATATTTTCCGTCCTTTTCGATAACGTCTGGGGCGTAACATTCGCCGTGCGTCCAGTCGGTATCGGAGGGGCGTTCGCCCTCTTCCTTAGTGCGGAAGCTGTCGCCGTGGCACTGCCAGTTATTAAGATCATCGACGGAAGCCGACCAGACCTTAAGCTTTTTATCGCAGAAGTCCTCGGCGCCGGGGCGGTCATGTGAGCCGTAGAGATACACCCGATCGCCGAAAACGCGGGGTTCTCCGTCGGGGATATACTCCCACAAAGGTAAAATAGGGTTTGGCATATATATCACTCCTTAAAAAATTATTTTAAAATATAAATGAGCATTTACTTTAAGATAAAAGATTAAAGATAA
>JAILFF010000332.1 GCA_024697705.1 Ruminococcus sp. | reverse complement strand
GACATCATGCTTATGCAGAAGATAGTGGCGTCCTGGAATATCGACAAGAGCACATACAACGAAGAGGCTGCCGATGTCAACGCCGACGGCAATATTGACCTTGAAGACCTCATTCTTTTGCAGAAAAAGGTCGCAGGCTGGAATGTCACATTCGGTAAATGACCGCAGATCATAATACTTGCGCGGCAGGGGAGTAGATACAGCTCTGCCGCGATTAATTTATTATTAATATTTTATTTACATAATATTCCTTATATATATACATATATGTGTTAAAATCTTCAATATATCAGTACGATTATCGGTACTGTTATTGCGTTATTATGAAAGGAAGAATATGTATGAAAATAAAGAAGTTAACAGCGGGCTTGTGCGCTTTCGTATTGGCGGCTTCCGGCGCTTCGGCGATGCCTTCGGCAACAAAAGGTCTCGTTTTCGGCACGGCTATCGCTGCGAGCGCCGATGACAGCGAGGAAAATTATCTTGTCGGCAAATGCGGCAAGAACCTCAAATGGGAATACCTTGACGGCACTCTTACCATAAGCGGTACGGGCAATATGGATAATTTCCATGAGACAGAGGCTCCGTGGAATTCCAAAATAAGCAGCATCAAGAAGATAGTAGTGCAGAAAGGCGCCGAGAGCATCGGAAATCACGCTTTCAAAGGCTGCACCTCGCTTACGGAAGTGGAGATAGCTTCAGGCGTTAAGAGCATCGGCTTTGACGCTTTCAATAACTGCAAGGCGCTTACCTCGATCGCATTTCCGAGCAGTCTGACCGCTATCTCAAACGGCGCTTTTGCGTACTGCACAGGTCTTACGGAGGTCTCGTTACCTGAAAGCATCAAGAATCTGTCGTACAGTATGCAGTCCAAGTATCCCGGAACGTTCGAGGGCTGCACCAGCTTAAGGAATGTCATCGTTTCGGGTGGTCTCACTGAACTCGGATACCGTGTTTTCAGCGGCTGCTCGGCATTAAGATACATCTCTATCCCCTACGGCGTAAAAACGATAAGCAATGAGGCTTTTGAAGAATGTACAGCGCTCGGGGAGGTCGATATCCCGAGTACCATTGAAGCTATCGGCGGCAGCGCCTTCAGCGGCTGTGCAAGTCTGAAATCTCTCATCATACCGAAAAGCGTTACCTCTATCGGCAGATACGCCTTTGAAGACACGCCCTGGTTCGAGGCGCTGAAAGCCAAAAACCCGATCGTTATCGTGAATAATATACTTATCGACGGACAGTCGGCAAAGGGCGAGATAGTTATCCCCAACGGCACGAGAATAATCTGCGAAAGCGCTTTCGAGGGCTGCGAGGACATCACCGCGGCAGAGCTGCCCTCCAGCGTGATTAAGATCGGCGAATTCGCCTTTTTCGACAGCGGTATAAAGGAGATCACCGTTCCGAGCAGCGTAATGAGCGTCGGCAGTTATGCCTTCGCAAACTGCAAGGAGCTGAAAAGCATTACCGTAATGAACAATATCGAAACGCTGGGCACAGGCGTATTTTTCGCCAATGAAGCTCTGAAAAGCGTAACTCTTTCGGATAACATCACCAAGAGCTTTCTTGACGAATCGTGGATCGGAAGGATCCAAAAACCCGAAGAAAATACCGACTTTGAAAGCGAGGAGTCTGAGATCGAAGAAGAACCCGAAGACGATAATTTCGACGATGTTATCGATATAGGAACGATCGACGATGATCTCGAACTGACATTAGATGACGATGAACCGATCGGCGAGACCGCTCCCGAGACCGCCTCCGAGAGCAAACAGGCTTTCGACAGCGAAGACGACGATCCTTTCTTTATTATATCCGAAGGAAACTTCGGCGAAAACCGCAGCATTGATACCACCGTTATGATGAAGGGCTTAAAGGTGTTCGGCTACTACGATACCGACAGCGAAAAGTTCGCAAGGAAAAACAACTATGTTTTCAGAGACCGCAACACCAGATACGGCGACCTCGACGGCAACGAAAAGGTGGAGATCGATGACCTTATGATAATGCAGAAGGCTGTGGCAAAATGGAAAGTCGAATACGACGAAAAAATCGTCGATGTTGACGGCAACGGCTTGTTCGATCTTGACGACCTGATCTATTTGCAGAAAATGACGGCGGGCTGGCAGCTCGACTGATCTGAACAATATGATTGGCAGAATATGTAAAAATGTTCTGCCGATTTTTTTTGATTTTTTACTTTTGTGAAATGTGCGCTGTTTTTTTCTTATAATATTGTATAAATATATAATTGAAAAATAATGAACAATGGTGTATAATTATCATATACCACTTTATATGTTGGTATGTGTGTGTTATAGAAGAACAGGAGGTATTTTAAATGAACAAAAGATTAATAAGCGGACTGGCGGCTTTGACGGTTGTCTTTTCCGGAGCGGCGGCGCTTCCTGCGGGAACGTTTGAAGGATTTTCGCTGACGGCGAGCGCGGAATCGACGGCGGAACAGATCAGCGTTAATATCCCCAATCAAACTATGACTCAGGGCGAAACATTAGAGATCGATTTATCCGAGCTGATTCCCGGTATTACAGCTGAACAGGTTGCTCAAATTAAAGATTCGTTTTCTTCCCATCTTACCGAATGTAAGTGTGAAGGCACTAAACTTATTATTAAAGCGAATGTACCCGGTTTAGATACCGTCGTACTGAAAGACACCCCTGAGTATGATTTTCGGGTTTTTAGTATTACCATATCAGCAAAGGACAGAAAAGGCCCCTGCGGCGAAAATCTCACATGGGAGCTTGACGGCGAGGGGACACTGACCATAAGCGGTACGGGGAATATGTCGGATTTTTCATTCAATAACGTACCCTGGTATGCCGACAGGGACAATATCAAGAAAGTAGTTATAGCAGACGGCGTTACGAGTATTGGTAAAGGGGCTTTCCAGTATTTGCTGAAACTCGAAAGCGTATCTATCCCGAACAGTGTTGTGAGCATTGGCAGAGAAGCTTTCTTTGTTTGCGAAGCACTTGCAGATATAGCTATCCCGAAAAGCGTTACAAGCATTGGTGATTAT
>JAILFF010000325.1 GCA_024697705.1 Ruminococcus sp. | reverse complement strand
GTAAAAGAAAAGAAGATAGCATTTGACCTTGACGAATGGGAGATAGTCAAACGCAGGGCTGCCGAATGTAATACCAACACAACCGCTTTCATCAGACAAATGGCGGTGAGAGAGCCCGCGCTGTTTTATGATGCAAAAGAGCTTGCGCCCCTGTTTAACGGAATGCGAATTATTTCGTCAAACATAAATCAGGTGGCAAAAAAGGCGAACGAAACTCACAGCGTTACCGCAGCCGATGTCGAAAAGCTGCGAGAGGAGGTAGAACGCTTACGCCGTATGTCAAGCACGTCTGTGTTCACAGCACCGTTCAAGAAAATTTGAGCTACATAATGAATGCCGACAAAACTGAAGAATTGAAATATACTACCTCGCTCAACTGCACCACCGACCCTTACGAAGCATATTTGCAGATGAAAGCAGTTTATGAGCAGTATAGCGGGCACAGCTTCGACAGCCCCAAGCCCAAGAAAGGTCGCGCCCATGTAAAGACTATCCACTACATAATGAGCTTTGCCGACTCTGAGAACGTCACGCCAGAGCTTGCTTTTAAGATAGCCAAGACCCTTGTGATAAAGGCTTTCGGACAAGATGTGCAGGCGGTCATAGCGATACATACCGACAAGTCGCACGTTCATGCACACTTCGCCATAAACACCTACTCATTGACCGGACACAAATATAATGCGAATATGCGGTCGCTGCACTTTGTCCGTGAGAAATCAAACGAGGTATGCAGATCGTTCGGCGTGACGCCTGCGCTGAACTTTGAGGGTGAGGGTAGGTCGATCTCGCACTACGAATGGGAGCAGAAGCAGAACGGCACCTCATGGAAAGAGTGCATCAGAAACGAAATTGATGATCTTCTCCCTACGGTAAACACGGTAGAAGAACTGCTCGCCGCGCTCGAACGGCGCAGGTACACCGTTAATCGCGGGAAATACATTTCTGTCACAGCCCCCGGGCATAAGCGAGCTGTTCGTTTGAAAACGCTGGGCGTGGACTACACGGAAGAAGCTCTGAAAGCCCGAATTCTTTGGCGTGCTGTCGGAAACATTGACGAGCTGCATTTCACCAACACCGAGATCGAGCAGGCGTATATAGAGGTACTCGGAAACGTCCGCATTCTTGCTGACGAGCGTAGAAAAGTCCCGCGGAAGTACGACGTCAACAAGCCTTACGGCGCTGATAACGATCTTGACTGTTACCGCCTTTCCGCGCAGATCGCGGTCATGAACTGGGATCGTATCAGCTCGATAAGCGATCTGAAAGACCGAATTATTCAGCTCTCCGCAGAATTAAAAAAGGAGCAGGAGGAATATTCAGCTTTCCTTTTGGAGCAGGAAAGGGTGCAGACGCTCATTGAGCAGTCGGATTATTATTTCGCCAATACGGGCAGGAACGATCTTACAGCCGAAGAATATTCCCGCCTGCAAACATACAGAACCGCGGTGTATGAAAATAGTATCATGACCCTAGCCGATAGAATTCTATTGAAACAACAAAATGAAAAGCTGCAACGAAAAATATCTGCCATGAAAGAAAAGCTCACGAAGAAAAGAAATAAGTTGGTTCGTTACGTCGACATTCGGGACACCTACGAAAGAATTTCCAAGCGCGATTATGTTGAAGAGCTCGTTGCTGAGGAAAAACGCCGCAGGGAGCAGGAGGAGCAAAAGCGTTTGCAGAAAGCTAAAAAGAGGAAAGGAAGTAGATAATTATGGCAAGGAAAGCAGATATAAAAAACCTCATAAAGGAAGCGGAGAGAAAAGATCAGCGCGTTATCGAGATCGAGAAAATGCTCGAAGCCGCAAAGAATGATTCGGTCGGTGCGTGGGATAAAGTTTCCGTTCGCAGGAATGAAATGGAGCAGGAGACCAATAAAGCGCTCGCGGCAGTTGACAGAGAGGTCTTTTGGAATGATATTACGCCCGAGGAACTTAGAATGAAGTGGGACGAGCTGTTGTTAATCAACGAAGTCAAGGACTATATTGAGTCGGAGAGGGCTAAACATAATGTGGGTTCAGATAAGGTATCTGATGAAACCAATAATATCTATTCCGACGTTATCACCGACACGGATAGATCCGCAGACAAAACTGCTACCGTCTGATAATCAACAATAATATTGTAGCATAATTTTATGTGATTGTCTACCCCAATTTGAAAAACACCTGAATCCGTGAAGTCCACCTTTATTATCGGGCAACAAAAAAGAGAACAATTCTTGCAGCTAAAAAAGGCTGCATAAATGTTCTCCAGCGGTCAGATATTCAGTTTTAATCCTGTACAGGGCGCAGAAATCTCAGCCCTCGACCGGACTGTTTCAAAAAATGGATTACGCTGAGACTAAGTGCCA
>JAILFF010000284.1 GCA_024697705.1 Ruminococcus sp. | reverse complement strand
AGGCAGAAGCGAATAAACCAGCAAAACAGAGCGAGAACAAGAGAATTGCCGATTTTATATTTGCGAAAGAGCGGAGCGATTTTCGCAAAAAGATTGCGCGAATGTAGGAAAAATCGTGACGGTCGGGGCAATTCACGGACGCGCAATGCGCGCCCCTACAATAATTGTCTTGCGAAACCACGAGGAATTGCGAGGCAAGCGGCGGGGGGATGAAAAAATGGTAGTTTACATTCAATCCCGCGAGGACGGGATCCCTTATAGTTATAATATGATGAACGCTTATCAGGGCTTTCGGGAAATGGGCTTTGAGCTTCGGCATTTCCATGATAATTCCGGTCTGTGCGAGAGCAGCAGAGAGGATATTGTCGTCGGCTGTGTTGATACGGTGCGTTCAAGACTTAATGATTTCGGTATCACAACGCCCGAAATAGACTATCCCGACGAGCTGCGACCATATCTTGGCAGAAAAGTGTGGCAGACCAAAATGAGCGTTATAAATAACAATCCAGATAAGTGGAATGTATTCATTAAGCCGCTTGAGGACAAGCAGTTCACGGGGGTGGTCGTTCGTTCGGTCAAAGACCTTGTCGGCTGCGGTATCTGCGGAGTCGATCAGGATATTTATTGCTCGGAAATAGTCGATTTTGTCGCGGAATGGCGCTGCTTTGTTCGCTACGGGCGAATACTTGATGTCAGGCATTACCGCGGAGATTGGCGAAAACATTTTGATCACAAAGTTATCGAGAATGCGGTGCGGGATTATAAGTCCGCTCCGGCAGGATATTCTGCGGATTTCGGGCTGACCTCAGACGGGAGAACATTGCTTATCGAAGTGAACGACGGTTATGCGCTCGGCTGCTACGGGCTGTTTTACATTGATTATGCGAAACTGCTTTCGGCAAGGTGGGCAGAGCTTACCGGTACTGCGGACGAATGTGCTTTTGATATTCGCTGAACATGGCATTTCTTGAAAAAAGAGAGTAAAATTATGGAAGTTAGTATAACGACACATTCCCCCGAAGAGACGATAGCAGTCGGGGAGAAGATAGGTGCTTTGATGCGCGGCGGCGAGGTCATTGCCTACCGCGGCGGGCTCGGCGCGGGAAAGACTACCATGACGAGGGGCATTTCGCTCGGCATGGGGCTGGGCGACGAGGTGACTTCGCCGACGTTCGCACTCGTGAACGAGTACACGGGCGGTCGGCTGGCACTTTACCACTTTGATATGTACCGTATCACCTCCGCCGAGGACTTGGAAACGGCGGGGTTTTACGATTTTATGAACGAAAACAGCGTGATAGCGGCGGAATGGAGCGAGAATATCGCGGACGAGCTGCCCGACGACGCTATTTTTATCGACATTGCGCGTATCGACGACGACACGCGGGTAATTACGATCACGGGAGATGAACGCTTTGAAGCTATTGGCGATCGACACCTCGGGTAAGGTGGCGTCGGCGGCGGTCACGGACGGCGGGCTGCTGCTGGCGGAAAAGAGCGTCTACACCACGCTCACCCATTCGCAGATAATCCTGCCGATGGCGCGGGAGCTGATGAACGACTGCGGGCTGAGCTTTGCGGAGCTTGACGGGATAGTCTGCGCGAAGGGTCCCGGCTCTTACACGGGGCTGAGGATAGGTGTTGCGGCGGTGAAGGGGATAGTCATGGGCTGTCCTTCCTTAAAATGCGCGGGGGTCTCGACGCTTGAAGCGCTTGCCCGGAACAGCGCGGCGTTTCGCGGGCGTATCGTTCCTGTTATGGCGGCGCGGAAGGGCATTGTTTACTGCGGGGTTTACGAATCCGACGGCGAGACGGTTAAGCGTATCGAAGCCGACAGGGTATGTTCGGAGGAAGAGTTTGTGGCGCTTGTGGGCGGAAATGCTCTGCTGACGGGCGACCATTGCGCGGATGTCAAGGCGCGGTATTTTGCGGGTTTTGACGATGTGAAGTGTGCGCCGTTTGCCGACAGACTGCAAAAGGCTTCGGCGCTGTGTATGGCGTTTGAGGCGAATCCGGAGTGTGCAGTGAGCGCGGACGAGCTTGCGGCGGCGTATTTGCAGGACACGAAGGCGGAGAAGGATAAGGCGCATAGAGACTGATAACCCAACGAAGGCAGACAGGATAGCCGGGTCCAGCGCCGGCTCGCGCTGGCGAGGGGTCTCGGGGGCGAGGAGCCACCGAGCAGGGTATGGGGCGGCGCCCCATTTGCGCCGAAGGCGCAACAAAAGAAAGCCCACCGGTAAGCAAAGCCCTGAAAATCCGCAGAATTGAACGAATAAGATAAAATCGGCAATTTTAAGAAAGCTTACAAAAAAGCAGAAGCAAATAATTCGGCAGTTCTGTACGGAAACAAAGAAATTGCCGATTTTATTGCACGAGAAGAGCTGTCTGAACGTAGTTCAGACCGGCGATATTTCGTGCAACGATTGCGCGAATGAAAGAAAAATCGTAAAGGTTGGGCAATTCACGGACGCGCAATGCGCCCCCCTACAATACTGAATTAGTTGTAAATTGGTGAGGAAAATGAGGAAAAGACTGTATAGTATTATTGAGGTTTATTCCGCCGAAAATAAGGCGGGGCAATGGTATGATACATTAATGCTTGTGGTTATTATTACAAGCCTTGTTCCACTTGCTTTTAAGACAACAAATACAGTATTTGAAATTATTGACATTGTTTCGACTGCGATTTTTATAATTGATTATTTGCTTAGATGGGTCACGGCAGACTACAAATTAGAAATCAAAAGTCCGGCTGCATTTGTGCTGTATCCGTTTACGCCAATGGCGTTTATCGACCTTGTAGTCATACTTACCGCCTTGCCGATAGTCGGAAATGGCTTCAAAGTGCTGAAAGCTTTCCGTTTAATGCGAACACTTCGGGTTGTGCGGACTATGAAAATAGCAAGATACTCGAAAAGTCTGATAATCATAATAGGTGTTCTGAAAAAGGAACGGAAATCACTTGGCGCGGTAGCGACACTTGCGGTCGCGTATATACTTATAGCCGCATTGGTGATATTTAACATTGAACCTGATTCGTTCAATAACTTTTTTGACGCTGTGTACTGGGCGACGGTATCTTTGACGACGGTTGGCTACGGAGATATTTACCCAACTTCAAGTATTGGGCGGATTGTAACGATGCTTTCGTCATTGTTCGGAATAGCTATCGTTGCTTTGCCGTCAGGTATTATCACGGGCGGGTATCTTAGTCGGATAAATGAAAATAATTCTAAGGAAGAAAAAATTAATAACAAGGAGAATGAAAAATGAAAATAGCAATAGGCAACGACCACGCGGCTCCCGAATTGAAGCTCGAAGTCGTGGAGCATCTGAAAAAAATGGGTCACGAGGTGACGGACACGGGCTGCGCTGTCGGCGCGAGGTGCGATTATCCTTACGCCGCGCAGAGGGTCTGCGAGCTTATCCGCTCGGGCGAGGCGGAACTCGGAATCCTTATCTGCGGCACGGGCGTCGGTATGTCGCTGGCGGCTAACAAGTTCAAGGGCATACGCGCCGCCTGCTGCTCGGAGGTGTTCTCCGCACGGCTCACCCGCGAGCATAACGACGCGAATGTGCTCTGCTTCGGCGCGAGAGTTGTCGGCGCGGGTACGGCGCTCGACCTTGTGGACGCTTTCGTGAACACGCCCTTCTCTAACGAGGAACGCCACTCCCGCCGTATCTCGCTTATCACCGCAATCGAGAACGACGAGCTTAACTGACGGCATGACGTCAAGTCGTCACGGCATGACGTCAATCGTCATGCGGAAAAATATTCACCGAATGTTGATAAATCTTTGTCAAATATGTCATTGACAAAAAAAATTATCTCTGATATAATAATGTTAGACGGTTGACAATCAGCCGT
>JAILFF010000279.1 GCA_024697705.1 Ruminococcus sp. | reverse complement strand
GTATCAACTTCGATATCGGTCGGCACAAAGCAGAGCAGAGTGTCCGCATTTTTGTACTCTTCCGATCCGATCACATTCTCGGCTATCAGCCGCGAGCTTTCGGCAAGCCGTTCTGCGGGGAGAGCTTTTCTTCTGCTCAATATCTCCCTGCGGAAAGCGAGTTTTTCCTCCGCCGACATATTATTTGTACTGCATCGACGACGAAAGCGCCGACGATTTCTCCTTGCCGAACAATACCTCAACGAGCTTTAGCGCGAATCTGAGCGCTGCTCCCGCGCCCTTTGCGGTGACGAATCTGCCGTCCTTAACTACCAGCTCGGGCATGACAACAGCGCTTTTGAGGTCTTTTTCGTAGCCGGGGAAGCAGGTACAGCGCTTGCCCGCCAGAAGTCCCTTGTGACCGAGTATCTTGGGTGCTGCGCAGATAGCCGCTATCCAGCGTTCGTTCTCGGCGCAGTAGTCGATAGCCGCCTGCACTTCGGGGGAATTTTCGAGATTATCGGCTCCGGGCATACCGCCGGGGAGGATTATCATTTCAAGGTCGGGGGACAGACGTATCTCCTCCGCCGTGATGTCGGCCGTAAAGCCTATATTGTGCGCCGATGTTATCTGCTTCGAGCCTACGCCCACAGTGACCACGTTCGAGCCTGCGCGTCTTAAAACGTCGATAGGCGCTATCGCCTCAAGCTCCTCAAAGCCGTTTGCGAGAAATACATATATCATAATACTACTCCCTTTCCTGAAATATATCACTAATTATATATTATACCGACGGGTCTGCTCATTCGCTTTTGAGCTTAGCGAACATCTCGCGCATTTCGGCAGCCTTTCCGCAGGACATCTTTCCCTCGGGACAGGCGCCGCAAACGCAGGCGGGTCCCGCGTTTTTAAACAGAGCTGGTGCCGCTTTGCAGGCGAGCCTGAGCATCTCGCACGCTACCTCTCTTATTTCCCACTGAGCGCGGTTACAGCAGCGCAGCCTGAAAAAGTGCATGAGAGTGCGGGCGTTCATCGTAACTATGATCTTTGTTTCGCAGGCGTTGGGGAGTACGAACCGTGCGTCCTCGTTAGCCTTTTTCACGGCGCGCTGACGGGCGGTCTTTTCGTCGAGACCCTCCGCCAGAAACGTCTTGCAGTGTTTCTCGGTGAGCAGCGCCGCGAGTTTATCGTAAGCGTCGGCGCAGCGCTTCATTTCTTCCTCAAAAAGGGCGTTCGCTTCGGGGAGCGAGGCGATCTCGGGGGGCGTTACGTAGGGAAAATTCTCCATGCTCACGTAGCGCTGGCTCTGCTGCGAGTACGAGGCGATGCGGTGCCGCACCAGCTGATGCGAGCAGGCGCGGGAAATGCCCTCGACGGCGAAGGTGAACGAAACGTGTTCGACGGGGCTTTCGTGCCCTATCGAGGTAAGCATTTCGAGGAACGACGCGGTCTTTGCCTCGTCGAGACCGTCAAGCAGCGTATCGACATCGGCGTTCGAGTAGCAGAGTTTTGCGGCAGCCGCGATATATTTTTCGGGCTCCGGGGTATGAGCGATAAGCTCGACCTTCATTTCATCACTTCTTTCGACAGAATTTTCTGCCGCAGTACCATTATATCATCTTTTCCGCGAATGGTCAATGAATAAAATAAGGCAAAACGACATATCATTTTTAATTATACCACATTCCGCCGACGTTTTCAAGCGATTTTACAAAAAAGATTTCGATTTAACAAAATACTCCCGCGGAGCGGCTGACCCGGCGGGAGTTTTGTAAACTATGACTAAGACGGACATAATGCAGTGTAGGAAGGACAATAATGCCGGATCCTGCGCCGACTCGCGGCGGCGAGGGGGGCAACCGCACTCTGCCCCATACCCGCAAGGGGCGAAGTCCCTTGGACCCGGTTCCGCTTCGCGGTTTTTTCTTTGCTCAATGCCCCTCGATATTATCGGAAAAAGGCGCGGAATTAAAGAGTCTCAGCCGCAGAAGATTTTCTCCGCCGTCCGAAAGCTCCGCGTCGGTAAGGTCGTCCTCGTCGGGAATGCCCGCCGAAACATCCCCCTTACATTCGCTCAGCCGCGCCGCCGCTTCCTCGGGTGAACAGTCAGATCTTACATAAACGCACGAAATAAGATCGACATGGTTGCCGTTGCCCGAGTTTCCGACAAAGGTGTCGGTGCTGACGATCTCAAAGCCCTCGTCGCGGACGGCGCCCGCAAATTTCTTCGTCTGGATATCGCCCGCAGCGTGATTGACCGCCGCGCCGATAACCTCGAACAGGATAAACAGGACGATAAGCACCACGGGCAGCGCCAATATCCCCGCAAAAATGCCGAGTGCGATTTTCTTTGTCTTTTTCATGACCGACATCTCCTTTCGGTATCATTATAACATAAAAGGGTGAAAAAATCAACCTTCGGTCACACGGAAAACTCATAAGGAGATTTTCGGACAGATAGGCAAATCTGTCCAAATTTGTATTGACAACTTGATGCGTCGGAATTAAAATATATATGATTGGAAAATATTGTTCTTTATACAGAAATTCGCTTTTTGACCAAAAATAGTTGAGATGTCAACAAAAAGTGGTAAGCGGCTGACGGCGGCGTTACCCGATCTCGGCGGGAAAAGCCCGTAAACAGGCACTTTTTCGATAAAAGAACTATCTGCGGCAAAAAATGACATGAGCAATAAATGGTCTTGATTTTTGACGGGAACTGTGGTATAATAGAGGAAATTCCAAAAACGGACGGAGTGAAAAGCATGATTACCGAAAAATATTTGTCTGAACTTTGCAAATCCTATTACGATCTGAAGTATTCTCTCTTTAAGGTCGTAGAGGTGATGTGCAAGGACGAGGGGCTCACGGTCTTGCAGACGATGATGCTTTTTCTTATCCGTTCCGAAGGCAATGTGTCGGTGGGCGACCTCAGCAATTATTTCAATATAACTCATTCAAACGCTTCAACGCTCTGCAAGAAGCTCGAAAAGGACGATCTGCTGACGAGAAAACGTTCTCATGCCGACGAACGCACGGTGCTTATCGGCGTGACGGACAAGGGCAGTCAGACGCTTGAGAGAATGCTCGACAGGGGAAAGGTCTTAGCCGAGTCGATGAAGGATATCCCGCAGGAGCGGCTCGACTTTATCCTCACGACGATGAACGAAGCGACCGAACTGCTGAGCAGTCTCAGGAGCTGACCCTATACGTTCAATTAAATAGTGAACAGTTTTTGCCGATCGGGCGCTGCGGAGAGCGGCGTCCGTTTTTTGCTGTTAAATTTTTGCTTGACAAGTTTGAAGAACCGTGCTATAATAATTAATGTATATCCTTGAAAGGGGGAAAAACAATGCCAATCGGCAATATACCAATGATACCGTTCGGAGCGCTCGACTCGGGTTCGCTTATGACGCAGATAGGAAACCCCAGGATACGAGGCTGTTATGACTCGAACAGTATTTTCGATATGCCTTCGCAGATGTCGAGGGGACTCGGTATCCCCGGGATACCCGGAGGAATGGGCGGTTACATCGGCGCTGCGGGTCTCGGGCTTGCGGCGGGTGCGCTTATCGGTCAGAGCGGCGGGCTTTCGGGGCTCGGCAATTCGCTCGGCATAAACGGCAACAACAATCAGCCGCAGCAGCAGTATGTCGGTCAGCAGCAATATATCCCCCAGCAGAACGCGGGGCAGATACCCGACCGTTCGGGAACGGGCGTTCCCATGCAGCAAAACGGCGGTTATGCAAATCAGCAGACGCAGCCCGTTTACAATCAGCAGGCGGGTCAGCCGGCGTACATGAATCAGCCGCCCTACAATCAGCAGGCTAATCAGCCCGCTTACATGAATCAGCCGCCGTATAATCAGCAGAACAATCAGCCGCAATATCAGCAGGGCGGACAGCCCGGAATGAATATGCAGAGCGGCGTTCTCGGCGGAAGCGTTCAGCCCGCGATAAGTGCGGGAGCGGCTCAGCCGACTTATAATCAACAGCCGCAGTACAACCAACAGCCCGCGCAGGGGATAAACAATTCTTCGCTGTTCGGCGGAGGCTTCAACCCCGACTCGCCGTTCAATTTCGGCGCTCCCGTGCCGCAGCAGAATAATACTGCACAGCAGACATATAATCAGCCCGCATATAATCAGCCCGCGCCGAATCCCATGCCGCAGCAGCCGCTGCCGCAGAGCAACGCGCCGACGAGCTTCAATCCCAACGCGGGTATAGCGAACAATCAGCCCGCTCCTCCGCCGCCGCTGCCGCAGAGCAGTGCGCCGACGAGCTTCAATCCCAACGCGGGTATAGCGAACAATCAGCCCGCGCCGCCGCCGCCGCAGCCGCAGAGCAAGGCGCCGAAGAGCGACAATCCCGACGCGGGGATCGCGAACAGTCAGCCCGCTCCTCCGCCGCCGCTGCCGCAGAGCAGTGCGCCGAAGAGCCTCAATCCTAACGCGGGTATAGCGAACAA
>JAILFF010000252.1 GCA_024697705.1 Ruminococcus sp. | reverse complement strand
CTTATCAAAAAAGCAGATCTCGTGTATACTGTTAACGGTAAAGATATTGAGCAGCGGAACAAACGGCGCGAATTTCTCGCTCTCCAGATAGTAGCTGCCGATAAAGAAATCGGATATTAACGTCGGCACCAGATAAACAACAATCATCATGAAGTAGGTCATCGCCTTGCGGCGGAAGATAACGCTGAACAGCGCGAACTCCGCGCATATCCTGAACACTATAAGCATACTGACAAGCGTTCTCTGCACAGCGCCCGATACGGCAAGCTCTTCGCCCCAGCCGTATACCGCCGTATAAACGAGCGGAAAGCACCAAAGACTCATCAGCATACCGACCTCGCAGATCACAAGCGCCGGGATGAACCTTCCCATGAATACCGCCGTGCGGCTTTTTCCCGTCATGAACTCGTAGTTTATCGTTTTGTCGAAGTAGTCCTTCGTCATTATCATCGAGGTTATGACGGCGACGAACACCTCCGACAGCTGGAACCAGTCGGTTGACATCATTTTGCCGCCGCTGCACGCCTCCCCCGCCAGACTTACTTCATACAATATGCTGCCGATACTGGCCAAATCCAATATCAGCCACATCAGTATGATAAGAAATATCGCCTTATCGAGCACCAGCTGATAAAGCTGTGAGCGTATGACGTTCTTCATTGACATCTCTCCCTTTTGTTTTTGTTAAATAATTATCAACTATAATATTATAACATAATTTGCTCGTTCTGTCTCGCTGTGTTTTTCACAAATTACCGATGAGCATTTTGAGTAAAATATACAAAATGTGCTCTTTGTGGGATTTTGCCGATATTCAGGCGATCGAACCCTCGCCAACAGACTATTTGACCTCACTTTGATTCTTATATGAAACAAAAAAGCCGCCCACGCAAGGACGGCTTTATCTTATATTAATATTACCAATACATAAATACGGGCGTGTCATAGTCTATGTTTTCGTAAACATACTTCGCCGCCTCGTAGGGCATATTGACGCACCCGTGCGAACCCGCATACAGATACCTGTCGCCGCCGAAATAGTCATGCCACCATGCGTCGTGCAGTCCGACTCCGAATGTCGAGATATTGTTCCAGTAGCTTACGAAAGTAGACCAGCTCTCGCCCTCGGAGGTGCTGCCCACAAGGGTCTTGTCCGTTTCCTTGTACCAGACCTTGTATACGCCGCCCGGGGTGTTCCTTGCGGCGGTCGGCAGACCCGATACTATATCGCACTGATATTTCAGCTTGCCGTTCTCATAATACCAGAAATGCTGCGCCGCCAGATCGACCTCGCAGTAGGTATCGGAGAAATCGGTCTCTGCCGTTCTCCACTCGGGCTTGCCCGTATACTTGAAGCCGCCGCTCGTTTCGTAATAGTACGGCTCGAACTTGGCGGAAACGCCCTCGTGAATAAGATCGACGAGCAGACTCGTGGTCTTGTCGTAGTCGGTCATCCAGCCGTAGCAGCCGTCGCCCTGCTCGATAGTCATTTCGCCGCGGGTCGTGGATTTGAACGTCCTGCTCTTGCCGAAGGAATCGTACTTCTTGGCAACGCTCTCGACGTAGCTTTCGACCATGTCCTCATCGACCGTAAAGCCGTCCATCGGGCTCGAATTATCAAAGCTTATCCATTTGAGAGCCTGACTGCCCGAAAGCGTTTCCTGCGCATAGCCGTAATCGAGCGTAAATTCAACATCGACAAGATTGTTGAGCACGCCCAGCTCCTCGCGGAGGTCGTCGCTCGTAACCTTGGGCAGCTTGTAGCAGTTGCAGTTTTTCAAATCTATGGAATAGCTTCCCCTGTCGAGGAAACCGTCGATAAAGTCGTAAAGCGTCTGAAGCTTTTTCTTGTCGATCGCGGTACCCACTACCTCGGGGATTATCTGAAAGCCGTCGGGAGTTCTTTCGATGCGGGCGTTCTCCGATTTTGTGGAAGTCTGCCCCTCGACGATCTTGCGGTTTACCTCCTCATACAGCTTTTCGCGGTTGAAGCTGAAATCAAGCTTGAAGCTGTACTCGGTCTTCTGAGTACGCGCCTTGAGCCATTCGTGATGATCCTGATCTTTAAAGAATTCCTCCACGTTTTGGCGGATATTGTCGGTGCTGTCGAGCTCGGTCAGCGGAACGGTAACGTCAACGCCGTCGGGACGAGTAAGAGTTATCACATCGGGCATATCGGAATACTGCTTGACGAGCTGCGCGGCGTCATCCACCGAGAGCTTTCCTACCCTTACGCCGTTAATGAACGTATTTTCAAGGAAAATGCCGTCATAGCTCTTCATTCCGTGATTGTACCAGATCAGTCCGCCCGCGGCAGCCGCGCCGATAAGAACGATCACCGTCACCAGCGAAGCGATAAGCTGCTTTCTCTTCTGCTGCCTTCTTTTCTGAGCGCGTTCCACGCGGCGTCTTTCGACGTATTCTCTTGCCTCGCGTTCGTTGCGCATCTCAACGCGCTTGCGCGATGGTCTCGAAGTGCGGGGTATCTCCGAAAAAACGGCGTCGTAATCCTTGCCCGTAAGCTCGCTTGCCTGCCGCGGATAGCCCACGCCGGGTCTCGGAGCCTGCGGATCTCTTCCGCCCTGCATATAAGGATTATCCACCCTGCGGCTCTCGGGGCGGGTACGCAGCTCTCTTTCAAGGCGGCGTCTGTCCTGATCGCGTGTAAGGGCGTCCTCGTTATTTTTGGCGTTCACGCTGCCCGAGATCTTTCTTGCCATTTCTCTTTTTGAAAGACCCGTAGCGTTCTGCTTTGCATTTTCTTCCATCTATCTGATTCACTCCCTGAATAATCTTTCCCTTGCTCTTTATTTATAGTTAACAGTGCAATCACTATTCACTATTCACAAATGCTTATTTATAGTATAATAGTCGAAATTTACCCTGTCCCGATGTTCCGTCAAGCGCCCGTACTGCCGAGCTTCTTCTCTACCCACACGACAAGATCGCTGAACGTTTCGGGACTCATCTTTCGGAAATATCTGCCGATGTTTTCGTCCTGTGAGACCTCGGTGAAACAGTAGCCCTCGGGCGAGATAGTGTAAACGGCGCGGTCGGGGTCGTCGTTTCGCCCGAACACCAGCCGTATATAATCCGACCCGCTGTCTCCCGACGGCAGCCCGGGCGAGCCGTTCTCATCGCCGAAAGCGCTCACCAGCGTTTCAAGATCGCGGTAAGCCTCGGGGTCGGTAATATAATAGCCGCCGTAAAGCTCGCCGATCTTAAGCTCCGCAAAGCCAAGTTCGGCGCGGCTGACTGTAAGATTACAGTATTTATCAAACAAAAGGTAGAACCGCCCGCGTGAGTTTTCGGCGAGGAATACCGCTTCGGTCTTCTGTTCGCCCTCGTCGGCTTCGGTCTTCAGCCCGTCAAGGCTCACCTCTTCAAAGCTGTCCCACTCTTTCCATACGTCGTTTTTGAGGTCCCTGCCGTCGATGCGGAGGATAAATCCGTTATCGGTTCCCGTATCTTTTTTATCTTTATCCGAATCCGAATCATCAGCGGGCACGTCTTTTATTTCTTCTTCAATCTCGCTGCCGCTGTCTTCGCTGTCGTCGGACGTTTGAACGGCAGGCTCGAAGGTTATGCGCGAGATATCGAATTTCTTCGCCTGAACGGGGGTCACGGCATCGAAGCTCACGCGGTAGAGCCTTGTCTGACCGTCTTTCTTGGTGACGGAGATAAGCTCGGGACTGACGGCTTCGATCTTTGTGATACCCTCGGGCTCGAAAAGTACCTTTCCCGCAAGCGAAACAATGCCGAAATTATCGTTTTCCTTAAATATATAACACATATTGTTAAAGAAACCGACGCAGTCAAAGCCCTTGACAGCCTGACGATCGGGTTCTGTGATAACGGCTGCGGGGTCGAAGCTGCGGAACACAACATCGGAGAGGACGTCGGGTTCGGGCGCGTCGGCGAGAAAATCGGGAGCGGCGTCCTTGAACTTAACGCTGCCGCCGTCCTCCTGACGGGCGGTGCTTTGGGCGGGCTTGCTTTGTTCCTCGGGCGCGGGACCCGGCTGCGAGCGGGAGCAGGCTGTAACGGAAACGGCGACCAGTGCCGCCGCGGCAGCCGTTAAAAGTTTTTTTATCATAGCGTCACTTCCGATCATAGTTTGCGTATCCCGCCGCAATATATTCCATACTATTCTATTATAATCCATAATTCCGATTTTTTCAAGTCTTTTTTGATATTTTAATCGAACTGTTACCATTAGCGAGTCAACCAATTTACAATTTGTATAAAATCATTATTTTACGGTGCTCTGCCGTCGTGATATTATGTCAAACAGCAAAAATGTTTGATTTTTGTCGAGAAATGTCGAACCGTGCCGCAAACGACCGCATAATGTAGGCGCTCACCTATGTGTGCGCCCATGTCTGACCGACCATACAAGCCTTATAGGGCGGGCGGGGGGCTTGCTTCCGCCCGTTGCCCGGCAAATCCACATTGTTTCGCAAAACAATTGGTGTAGGGGCGAGCATTGCTCGCCAGTGAATTTACCCCGACCGCACTGAAACCCCAACATTCGCGCAATTCGTTTGCAAAAATCGCTGCGCTCTTTTGCAAATATAAAATCGGCAATTCTCTTGTTCTTGCTCACTCTTGCTGATTTACACGATTCTGCCTTTTTGTGGGCTTTCTTATGAAATTGCCGATTTTATATTTTAACCGTTCGTCTTTCTTTCTACGATATATTTGCTGCCGTCGTAGGCTTCTGTGGGGGAAACCCTTCTGAAGAAGGGTTCTCCCCCACACCCCCTTCCTAAGACTTTTGGTTTTGCCCTCACTTGCGGCTATCTTTTATCTCTTATCTCTTATCTTTTATCTTTTCCGCCCCTTGCATTTGCCGCCGTTCTGTGCTATAATTATATAGATTGACCATACACGAAAGGGGGGAGGGACGTTGAACGTCCTCGATAACCGCGAGCTTTCATGGCTCGAATTTAACCGAAGAGTGCTCGAACAGGCTGCCCGCACAGATGTTCCGCTGCTCGAACGCCTGCGCTTTGCCGCGATATTTGAAAATAACCTCGACGAATTTTTCATGGTGCGGGCGGGAACGCTCATCAACCGCAGCACCGACGACGATACCGCCCTCGACCCGCGCACACGGCTCTCCCCGTCCGAGCAGCTGGCGCGTATCTACCGCACCGTCCGTCAGCTCACCGCCCGCGAGGAAAATATCCTCACCCGCTTAGCACCCGAGCTTTCCGCCGCAGGTGTCCGCCGCGTTAAATATGCCGAGCTCGACCCCGCACAGCACGCCGTCGCCGACGTTTTCTTTGACGACCGCGTAAGACCCGCGCTGAACGTCCTTTCCGAAGCGGAGGGCGCTTTCGTCGCGGGCGGAAGACTCTGTGCCGCGGGTATCTCCGAAGGCGGCGTGCTGATAGCCGTCTGCTCCGCCGACCTGCCGCCGCTTACCGCCCTACCCTGCGAAAACGGTTTTGCTTTTATCCTTACCGAGGATATCCTTGCGGCGCGGGCGGGCGAGATCATCGGCTCCGACGACACCGCCGTTTTCGCCCTCACCCGCAGCGCCGATATCGACCTCGACGACCTTCCGCTCGGCGAAATGCCCATTACCGACGCTGTCCGTCAGGCGGTGAGCCTTCGGAGCGCCCTTCCCGCCGTCAGGCTTCGTGTGTCGGGCGGCTCGGAGCGGCTCTCCGCTCTTTTGGGCGAGCGGTTCTCCCTCTCGCAGACTCAGGTATTCCGCTGTCCGCCCTCCGTGCCGCTCGGTACGGAGTATGTGAGCTTCGCGGAAGAAGCGCTTTCCTCCCGCACGGAGCTGTTCTACCCCGCTTTCTCGCCGCGTCCGAAGATCGGCTCGGTCATTGAGGAGGTGCTCGACGGCGACGTGCTTATCTCCTGCCCCTACGAGGATTTCAGCCGCTTTACAGCACTGCTCGACGAAGCCGCCGACGACAGCCGCGTTACTGCGGTAAAGATCACGCTCTACCGCACGGCGAAGCACTCGCGGGTGATAGAAGCACTCTGCCGCGCCGCCGCGAACGGCAAGGAAGTCACGGTCTGCGTCGAGCTTAAGGCGCGTTTTGACGAGCGCCACAACATCGAGTGTGCCGAACGTCTGCAAAAGGCGGGCTGCCGCGTAATTTTCGGGCTTTACGGCATGAAGGTCCATTCCAAGCTCTGTCTTATCACGCTGAGGTCGGAGGGCGAGCTGATAAAGCTCACGCAGATCGGCACGGGCAATTACAACGAGACCACCGCCGCGCAGTACACCGACCTTATGCTTCTGACCGCCGACAACGACATCGCCGCCGACGCCGAAAACGTTTTCGATTCGCTGGCGGGAGGACATCTGCCCGACGGAACGTTCAGTCTGCTTGTTGCGCCGCTGGGTCTTAAGGAGCGCGTGCTTTCGCTTATCGCGGAGGAAACTTCTGCCGCCGAAAGCGGCGCCGCGGCGTACATCGGCTTGAAGCTCAACGGACTCACCGACCGCGACATCATCGCCGCGCTGACAAAGGCTTCGCAGGCGGGCGTGCGTATCGAGCTTATCGTGCGCGGTATCTGCTGTCTACGTCCGGGCGTGGCGGGACTTACCGACAATATCCGCGTGATCTCGGTGATCGGGCGGTTCCTCGAACACGCAAGGATATACATATTCGGCAGCGGACGTCGGCAGAGGGTCTACATCTCGTCAGCCGATCTGATGACCCGCAACACCCGCCGCCGCGTTGAAGCCGCCGCCCCCGTGCATGACAAGGCGCTCAAAAAGCGCGTGACGGACTACTTCGCGGCGCAGCTTGCCGACGGCACCGCCTGGGAAAAGCTCCCCGACGGCAGCTATCGGCGCGTATCTGACGGCAAAACGGGCAGTCAGGAGCTTTTCATGGCGGAGCAGGAGAATCTCCCCGCCGCAAGCGCCGTCCACGAAACGCCCCGTACCATTCTCGAAAAAAGCGCCTCGCCAAACGTTTCGGAAGAGGCTCAAAACGGCGCAAAAGAAGTGTCCGAAAATCAGGACGGTTATGAACATCATGTGGATATTTCTGCCAGCCAAGAGATTTCAGCAGTCAGGAATAATAACGCGGAAGATGTGTCCGAAAATCAGAACAGTTATGATACGTCTGTGGATAATTCTTCCATATTGTCGGTACATGACGAAACGGCTCACGACACACAAAACAGCGGTAATATGTCCGTACTTTCGGACAATTTATCTGCAAACACGGAGATTTCAACCGTTTCCGACAAAGAACCCGTTTTGACGCCTCAAACGTTTAAGTTAAATGATATGTCCGAAAATCGGGACAGTAATATTTTGCCCGAAGTTGTCTCAAATGAAGCGACGGTTTCGGCTGACGAAAACGACGCAAATGAGGATATGTCCGAAAATAAGGACGTCACGGGTGCAGAGCTGCCGCCCGCTCCCGCAGAACCGCAGAAACAGGGGATTTTCGCAAGGATAGCGTCGTTTTTCCGTCGGCTCGGGCGCGGAGGCTGAAATATTCCCGACAAGCGCTGCAAAATAGCTGCCAAAATTGTGAAATTTTCACAAAAAATATTTTTAAATATTTAGCCGTTGAATTTTCACCCGATCTATGATAAAATAAATTTAAGTATGCACCTCCCGACTTGTGCGGGCGGTGATTCGAGAGATAATTATTGCAGAACAGCCCGTCTCGGGCGCTTACTTTCGTGCGGTGACTTGTACGTTACGTTTGTAGGCACATATAAATCGTTTTGTTAATGAGAGGGATAGCAAAATGACAAACAAACTTGAAGAGCTGCTCGATACCGTCAAGGGTCACCGCGTTTTTATCCAGACGCACAATTTCCCCGACCCCGACGCCATAGCCAGCGCCGTCGGATTGCAGCGGCTGCTGGGATTCTTCGGCATCGACTCCACTATCTGCTATAAAGGCGCCGTTTCAAAAGCTTCGATCGCGGGTCTTGTCAGCAGCTTCGGCATAGAAATGACCGAGATCGTCAATCTTGAAATAGACCCCGACGACTATGTGATAAACGTCGATGCGCAGACAAATAATTCCAATATTACCGACCCGGGCGGCATGACCGTTGCCTGCATCGACCACCACCCCGTCGTTTCCTCCTATGATTACCGCTTCCGCGACGTGCGTATTTGCGGCGCGTGCGCCTCTATCGTCGCCGATTATTTCTTTTCAAACGACATCGCAATGGACACCGAAACCGCGACTATCCTGCTTTACGGGCTTAAAATGGACACCGAGAGCTTCAGCCGCGGCGTTACCGATCTCGACATCGAGATGTTCCGCAAGCTTTTCTACCTCTGTGACGAGGACAAGCTCAAAAAGCTTACCAATCATCAGATGGAGTTCAGTGAGCTTAAGGCTTACACCGACGCCCTCAGCACCATCACCGTTTACGACGGCGTGGGCTTCGCGTTCATCAATTCGCAGGCTTCCGACGGGCTTATCGCTTCGGTGTGCGATTTCATGCTGACGCTTGTGGAGGTACAGTTCGCGGTGGCTTACGGCTATCGCGGCAACGGGCTGAAATTCTCGATACGCTCGGAGCTTGATTACCTCGACGCCGGAACGATCACCACGAATGCGCTCGAAGGCATCGGCACGGGCGGCGGTCATGCGGTCATGGCAGGCGGGTATCTCCCCTTCGACAACATAATGAACGCCGATTTCGATTTGCAGGAAGAGCTGCAAAACAGGTTCATGAACGCCGTTTACTACTCGCGGGAGCTTCAGAATCTGCTCTCCGACCCCTCGGCAGCCTCCGACATAGCGCACAGCGCCCCCGCTCACAGCGAATAAATGAAAAAATCCCTCCGGCTCTCGGGTCGGAGGGATAATTCATTGTCTGAGAAAACGTTTACAGAGCAAAAATGCCGAAACCGTCAGATGATGTATTCGAGGAATGCCGCGGTCTTGGCGTCGAAGCTGAGATCCTGTGCGCTCATGTCCT
This sequence comes from Ruminococcus sp., assembly GCA_024697705.1. Lineage (GTDB taxonomy): Bacteria > Bacillota > Clostridia > Oscillospirales > Ruminococcaceae > YE71. The sequence continues at coordinate 4,156 of JAILFF010000252.1, read as the reverse complement.
CGTCGATCTGCCAGGGCTTCGAGGCGGCGAATACCGAGCTCACAAAGAACGGCTGGCTGTTGAGATAACCGAGCGGTACTACCGACGGCGAAATGCCGCGCTCCTCGCTGAGCTGCTTTACACGCGCCAGACGCGCCAGATTAGCAGTGCTGGTGAAGCGTCCCTCGGGAAGGTTCTTCATCGACTCGCCCTTTGCGAGCTTCGCGAAAAAGCCCTTCGCCTGCGGACAGTACGCCATCACGGGGATATTGTTGCGCGAATACCAGCGGAACTCGCGGAGGTTCATGCATACTACGGTCGGGTCGCCGAAGGTATCGGTGCTCGAATGGGCAAGGCTGTAATTGATCTGACTTACCCTGAAAGGCTCCATGTTGTTTTCCTCGGCGAAGCGGTTAGCCTCCTCGATGCGGGCGGAGGTCCAGTTTGAAGCGCCGATAAAATGCGCCCTGCCGCTCTTTACGATATCGTTCATTACAGGCATTATCTCGCTGACAGGCACCTGCTCGTCGTCGCGGTGCAGGAAATATATGTCAACATAGTCGAGCCCCATGACTTCGAGCGAGCGCGAGATGTCATACTCGATATCCTCGCGGGTGAGCCTTGACTGCTCCATATTATCAAAAGGCGGGTGTCCGCCCTTGGTGCAGATTATCATTTCATCGCGGCAGTTTCTGGCTTTCAGCCATCTGCCGACCACCGTTTCGGAAGAATCCTTGCCGTCTTCGAGCCATTCGCAGTAAACGCGGGCGGTGTCGATGCAGCGTCCGCCGTCATTGTAATAGGTATCGAGCAGCTCGAAATAAGCGTCGTCCGAGTCGAGCCTTTCAAAATTTGCCGTGCCGTAGGTAAGGGCGGGCAGTTCGAGAGCATATTTGTCGTTTTTCAGCTTAAAGGTAAACATTTGCGAAAACTCCCCCTTTGTTGTCCGTGAAACTGTATAGTTCAGTAAAAACGGCTCATAATATCATCATTTATTATTCTGTCAATTATTTAAGCATAACACATATTTGTAGCCTATTAAATTGCAAATTGTAAATTTTTTTAAAGAATTTCAAAAAACACTTGACAAGTTTTTTTACTTGATATATAATATATAACAGCGTAAAGAGCAAATACTTTACGGCATGGGGAGGTGCGGGAGCTGTGAGCATCGGTATCGAAAAAAATCTGGAGATAGGCGTTCTGCTCGACCTTTACGGGGGGCTTCTCACCGAAAGACAGCGCGAGATGATGTCGATGTATTACGACGACGACCTTTCGCTTTCGGAGATCGCCGAGCAGTACGGCATTTCGCGGCAGGGCGTTCACGACGCGGTAAAGCGCGGCGCGGAAACTCTCGCTCAGTACGAGAGCGTTATGGGGCTCGCGGAAGAACAGCGCCGCCGGCACGAGCAGCTTCTCGGGTACAAGAAACTGGCTCTCGAAGCGCTGGAGGAATGTCGCAAGGTGAGCTTCGGAAAGAACATCGCCATGAAGGTGATAGCGGTGCTCGAAAGTCTCGACGAAGGCTTGAGCGAGTACGAAACGGGCGAATCCGCAGGCGGCAGCGAGCTGAAATGATCTTTATTAAGGGGATATTCCCCGTGATATATACCTAAATGCATTAAGGAGATGGATAGCAATGGCATTTGAGAGCTTATCCGAAAAGCTTGGCAGCGTTTTCAAGAAGCTGCGTTCAAGAGGCAAGCTCACCGAGGACGACGTAAAGTCCGCGATGCGCGAGGTCAAGATGGCACTTCTTGAGGCTGACGTAAGCTACAAGGTCGTTAAGGATTTTGTGGCGAAGGTCACTGAGCGCAGCGTCGGCGAGGAGGTGCTTTCGAGCCTTACTCCCGCGCAGCAGGTCATCAAAATAGTAAACGACGAGCTGGTAGCCCTCATGGGCAACGACGGCGCGAGGATAGAGTTCCCGAAAAAGCCGCCCTGCATCATCATGATGTGCGGCTTGCAGGGTGCGGGCAAGACCACCCACGCGGCAAAGCTCGCAAAGTATTTCAAACAACGCGAGATGAAGCGTCCTCTGCTCATCGCGGCTGACGTATATCGTCCCGCCGCTATCGAACAGCTTAAGATAGTCGGTGAAAAAGCCGGCGTCCCCGTATTCGAGATGGGTCAGATCGACCCCCGCAAGATCGTTAAGCAGGGTCTTAAATATGCCGCCGATCAGGGCGACGACCTTGTTATCATCGACACGGCGGGACGTCTGCACATCGACGAGGAGCTTATGGACGAGCTTAAGGACATCAAGAAGCTCGCCGAGCCTACCGAGATCATGCTCGTTGTTGACGCGATGATCGGTCAGGATTCCGTAAAGGTAGCGTCTGCGTTCGACGAGGCGCTCGGCATCGACAGCGTTCTGCTCACAAAGCTCGATTCCGATACGAGAGGCGGCGCGGCGCTTTCGGTACTGTCCGTAACGGGTAAGCCTATCAAGTTTGTCGGCATGGGCGAAAAGCTCGACGATTTCGAGGTATTCCACCCCGAAAGAATGGCTTCGAGAATACTCGGCATGGGCGATATGCTCACCCTCATCGAAAAGGCTACCATGACCATCGACGAGAAGGAAGCCGAGAAGATGGCGAAGAAAGTCCAGGAAAAGGGCTTTGACATGAACGACCTGCTCGAAAACATGGAGCAGATAAACAAGATGGGCTCTGTGGCTTCGATAATCAAGCTGATACCCGGCGCTTCCAAGGTCAGCGAGAACGATATAGCACACGGCGAAACTCAGATGAAGCTAACCCGTGCGATAATCCAGTCGATGACTGCCGAGGAGCGCAGAAAGCCATCGATCATCGACCCCAAGCGCAAGCGCAGAATCGCTGCGGGCTCGGGCACGGACGTTACTTCGGTAAACAACGTGCTAAAGAACTTCGACCAGATGCAGAAGCTCATGAAGGAATTCGGCATCGGCGGCGGCGGAAAGCTCCACGGCAAGAAGCAGAGAATGAGCCGTGCAAATCTCCTAAAGATGATGGGCGCGATGCCGCAGGTCCCCGAAATGCCGAAGGGCGGAAACGGCAATATCAAGCAGGGTCCGACCATCAGCGTATCCAAGCGCAAAAAGTAACGGGTACCAAAAATGATCTACGGATTGATCGTGATTTTAGTGGGAGTGTTCTGTACATTCTGCGCGTACAAGGATTTCGACTGGTTCATGGGCAGCACAAAGGCATGGCTCTTTGTAAAGCTGTTCGGCAGAAAAGGCGCAAGGATATTCTACATGATAATCGGGATACTCTTTTGTCTCGGCGGATCGTACTTTGCGATCGCGGGAGTGTAACAGTATAACAACAGTTTTCAATGCGGATAGCTCCGCTTGATATAATAAGAATAAGGCAAATTTTGCGGAGGTGAATTTAAAATGGCAGTAAAGATCAGACTGAGAAGAATGGGCGCTAAGAAAGCTCCTTTTTACAGAATAGTCGTTGCTGATTCGAGATACCCGAGAGACGGTCGTTTCATCGAGGAGATCGGTTTCTACGACCCCACCAAGGAGCCTGTTGTTCTTAAGATCGACGACGAGAAGGCTAAGACCTGGATCGCCAACGGCGCACAGCCGACTGACAGAGTTAAGGCTCTCTTTAAGAAGAACGGCACCATCTGATTCATTAAAGCGGGCTGACCGCACTGCGGTGGGCGCGCTTTTTTAACTGAAAGGAAAATACTCATGGAAGAACTTTTAAAAACCATTGCCCGCGAGCTGGTTGAGGACAAGGAGTCCGTAACAGTCTCGACCGATCCCGTAAACGAGGAAGGCGTTATCGTATATCATCTTCACGTTGCGGAGCCGGACATGGGCAGAGTTATCGGCAAGCAGGGCAGAATAGCCAAGGCTATCCGTGTTGTTATGCGTGCGGGCGCCACAAGGCTCGGACAGAAGATCATGGTCGAGATCGACTGATGACAAGCCGATGAATATTTTTTCACCCCTTTGGGAACACTTCCGAAGGGGTGATTTTTTATGCGTAATGATAACAGGAAAGCATTTGTTCTTGCGGGCGCGGTGATGATATGGCTCGGGGTGACGTTGAGCGGATTTCTCGGTGCGGGGCTGATCGGTGCGGGAATGTGGGTGATTTACAGAAGTCTGAAAAAGAAAGCATGAAACCCGCGAAGCGGAAAAGGGGTCAAGGGGCTCCCGCCCCTTGCGGGG
>JAILFF010000248.1 GCA_024697705.1 Ruminococcus sp. | reverse complement strand
ATTGTATTGAGTTTCATAGTTGTGAGCCATATCGTAGCTATGGAATCGCTGAAAAAGTGGGATATTGTGGAGACTGTCAAGGAAAAGGAATAATAAATACAAAAGCGGCTCTCGCGGGAAAGGTGTTTTCCGCGAGGTCGCTTTTATAGTAAACACCCGCGAAGCGGAAGCGGGGTCAACCGCACGAATGCACGAACTCGTTCGTGCCGTTCGCGCAGCCAATTCATTATGTCGTTTACTATAACTGTTATCGGAGCAGGTGAACCTATGAGCCGAAAAAAAGATAATACGACTGTACCCGTCAAAAATCAAAAAAGCTCCCCGCTTAAAGCCGTCGGCAGATTTATGCGCCGCGTTTTCGGTAAGGCGCGGTGGTTCCTGCTCGCACAGGTACTCGCTGCACTGATACTGTTCATTATCGGAGAGATCGACACGGGCGGCGTCAATATCACTTCCGTTACTCCGAAACTCACGGAAGATATTTTCCCGCTGTCCGAAATAAGTTCGGCGTCGGTCAATCACGGCGGAACGGCAATGGTCCGATTTTCAAGAAATGATTATGAACTGGCGGCGCTTGTCGATATCGCGGCGGGCGAGCAGAAATACTGCCGCTTTAACCGGCTGTATTATGGCGAGGAGGTCTACTCGACAACAAAATATGTCTGCGGTAACGACGGAAAAATGTATTTCGTTATTACCGATTTTGCCGATACTGTTTCCACTAAAGTCCTGCGGGAACGTATCGTCCGCGTCGATGACGAATTTAACGTCGAACGTGAATACTGCACCGTCAACTATGACGAAAACGAAAAGCTTCAAGCCTCCAAACTGAGCCGTATGGGCTGCACGGAGGGAAAGATCAGCTTTGCCGTCATGGAACGCGACGAAACACTGCTTTATTCCATTGATACCGAAACGGATTCGCTCACGATAAGCGCCCCCTATCCTACCGACCCCGACGGGACTTTCACCTTTGATGTTATCCCCGTTTCCGACTCGTTCCTGTTCATGCGCAGCGACGGAAACGTCTACCGCACCCGTTTCGGCGAACCTCTCGGCGAAAGCATTTATCATTTCGAGGAACATCCCGAGAATAACAAGGGATTTATCAAATTCGCCGCAGTCGTCGGAGACAAGCTGTATGTGAACAGGCAGGAGGACAAGGACGAGATCTGTCTGCTTGAAAACGGTACGCTTACCGAAGTGCTGAACGTCCGAACTCTTGCCGGCAGTGAGGACTCGCATAAGATCGTTTCTCTCGGCGGCTGCCGTCCCGAGGGCTCCGATACCGAATTGCTTGTCGTTACGCTCGACAACGGGATAGTCACTTTCGACGGCAGCGGTACTTCGGAAGTAAATGTGACTATATCCATAAAAAATCCGTTTTTGTGGCACGTTACGAACTTTTTTGAGCTGATTATCCCGTTCTGCGCGGTATGCCTGGTGATAAATCTTATCATACGGAAAAAAACTCTGCTCTACAAGCAGATAGCGATGACGCTGCCCGTTCTGCTTATCCCCGCGCTTGCGATAGTCGTCAGCCTTTATTTCGATCTGGAGGAGGAAAATACCGCCAACACCGAAAAAGAGCTGGACCTTGTGTGTCAGATGGGCGTTTCCGCGCTTGACGGCTATGATTTTACGGGGCTTGACTATGTGGGCGAAGACACGGGCGGCGCGGCGCGAAGGCTGCAAAATAAGCTGAATTCCTTTGACCATGACAAGACAAAATACATATTCAGCGTTGTGAAGCGCATAGATGAAGAAAACGCGGCGGTTCTCGCCCGAACCGACAGGAACATCATGCCGTTGTACTTGACCGAAGCGATAGTTTCTCAAAAGGAGATACTGGAGAACACAGGCGGCAGCGGGAATTACCGTTTCAAGGATATAGAGGGCTTTATGTCCGACGACGCGACGTTCAGTGAGATATATGTTCTCGGCAGACTGAACACGCCGCAGGGCGAATATTATCTTAAGGTAAAGACCAACAGCTGGAATTTATGGACGACGCGGCGGGACATCTTCCTTAAAATGACAGTGTATATACTTGTGATAATAGGAGCTCTGACGTTGGTTACGGTCGTAAGCTCGATGTACATAACGCGGACGATCAAGAAGGCGACAAAGGCGGTAGAGCAGATATCGGGCGGCGATCTTTCGGCGCGTGTCAGCTACCGCTCGAAGGATGAGCTTGGCGAGATCTGTTCGCAGGTAAACGGCATGGCGCAGAGCCTTGAAGCTCTTTTCGCCGAAAAGGACAAGACCGAGCGCTTCTATTACAAGTTCGTCCCCGAGAAATTCCGCGAGCTGCTCGGCAAGGACAGCTTTACCGATCTTGAATTGGGCGACGCAAGCAGCCGCGAGCTGACGGTGCTGTTTTTCGACATACGCGCCTTTTCGATAAATTCGGAGATAATGACCGCGAAGGAGAATTTCGAGTTCGTAAACGTGATATACGGCAAGGCGGGTCCCATCGTGCGCAGTCACGGCGGATTTATCGACAAGTACATCGGCGACGCGGTAATGGCGCTTTTCGAGAACGCCGACGACGCGGTGAAATGCGGCATCGAGCTTTACCGCGCCATCGTACTCGACCGTTCCACGGCGGAAGCGATACACATCAGCGACCTGAACATCGGCATAGGCATACATTCGGGCATGGCGCGTATCGGCATTGTGGGCGAGAGCGAGCGGCTTTCGGGCACGGTTATCTCCGATACGGTGAACTTAAGCTCGCGGCTTGAAACGCTCACGAAGCAGTACAAGACGGCAATGCTTATCTCAAAGGACACGGTCGATCGCATGAGCGACCCCGATTCATTGGGGCTGAGGTATCTCGGCATAGTGCAGGTCGCGGGCGTCAACGAAGTGAAGGCGGTCTACGAGGTACTCGATTGTCTGCCCGACGAGGAGAAGGACAGGCGGTCGGAGAACTCACTTGATCTGCGCGAAGCGATAAGGCTTTTCCATCTCGGGCGTCGCACCGAAGCCGTAAAGATACTGAAGAAACTTTCGGATTCGGGGGCGAACGATCATGTTACGGATATGTACCTCAAATACATTTCGGGAATGTCCGAGAAGGACAAGGGGAACGTGTTCAGGTTTGTGAAGAAATAAGCAGTCCCCTCATTTGCGATGCTTTTATATGCAAAAAACGCCGCAGACTTTTTAGCCTGCGGCATTGTTGTTTTTATACTATTTCACTATCAAATCGTGGACAAGATTGGCGGATAGCGTTTTCTCAATCAAGGCGCACGACCGCAGGCTTGCTGGCGCAAGTCAAGGTCGTGCAACGCAGAGTGAGGAAACGATAGCCGTCAAGATTGTCTGTGATTTGATAGTGAAATAGTATTACTTGCTTTCGCCGGGTGTTACGGTGATGTTCGGCGCGGCGGCGTTCTGCTGCTCTTTCAGCTTTCTGTCCCTTGCCTCGATCAGCGTCTGCTTGATGCCCGCCAGCATTTCCTTCGTGTAGGGAAGGTTGGTCGTCATCGGGTTGATGACAAATCCGTTGACGGTCGGGGTCTGCTCGGTCAGCGTCGCAACGTCGGAGAACTTCATGTTTACCAGTTTGAAATCCTCTTCGTGCGGTACCTTCTCAAACTCGGCTGCGTCGGTGAAGACGGGAATGAATGTGCCGTTCTGCGAGTGCTTTACAAGCATGAATCTCGCCTGGGGCTTGTCCTCAAATTTGAGGTGGTTTTCCTTGTCCTGAACAAGCTGCGTGTTGCTGCTGATTATTGCGGGAACAAGAAAATTCGAGTGAAGCGTCAGGTTGATGACCTTCGTGTTCGCCTCGTTGATGGCGGTGGGGTCGTCCGAACCGCTTTCACGCATTGCCTTGTACGCTTCCCTCATGTCTGCGACAGCCTGTAACAGTTCTTCGCTTTTGATTTCTTCTGCCATTGTCTTTACTCCTTTATTGATTAAAATTAATTAATTTTCTTCTTCCAGATCGGTCTCGATGATATATTTCGGGCGAGCCTTCGTTTCCAAATATATCTTGCCGATGTATTCTCCGATAACGCCGATAGCCAAGAGCTGCAAGCCTCCCAGCGCCCAGACCGAGACCACCGTAGTCGTCCAGCCCGCGACCGTTTTCCCCATGAAATGCACCGTAAGGAAGTATATCAGCATGATTATCGACACGAAAAATATCATAAAGCCCAAAGCCGTGATGAAGCGTATCGGCTTTATGGAAAGCGAGGTGATGCCCTCGACCGCGAACGATATCATTTTCTTTAGCGGATATTTCGATTCGCCCGCCTGCCTTGCGGCGCGTTCGTAGGTAACGATGTCGGATTTGAAGCCCACCATCGGCACCATTCCGCGCAGAAACAGGTTGACCTCCCTGAACTCCTCCAAAGCTTCGACTGCCCTTCGGCTCATCATACGGTAATCGGCGTGATTGTAGGTTATCTCAACGCCCATCGCGGCGAGTATCTTGTAATATCCCTGCGCCGTCATGCGCTTGAAGCCCGTGTCGGTCTCGCGGGAGGAGCGCACGCCGTAGACTATCTCGCAGCCCTCGGCGCGTTTTTCGAGAAAGCCGTCTATCGCGTTGATATCGTCCTGAAGATCGGCGTCCATCGAAACGATTATATCCGCGTATTTTTTCGCGGTCATGAGCCCCGCAAGCAGCGCGTTCTGATGTCCCTTGTTGCGTGAGAGCTTCAGCCCCGTAAAAATACGGTTTTCGCTGTGGAGCTTTTGGATAAGCTGCCAGGTCTTGTCGGCTGAGCCGTCGTCCACGAACATCACGCGGCTCATCGGCGCGATCTTTTTCTCCGCGATAAGCGCCGACATTTTTTCTTCAAGCGCCTTTGCGGTTATCGGGAGCATTTCCTCCTCGTTGTAGCAGGGGATAACTAAATACATTACCTCCATTTAAGGTTCTCAGATCCTTTGTTTGAATTGATATTTTGATCGGCGTTATACCGAGATACCGAAAAGCCTTTTGGCGTTTTCGCTTGCTATGTCGATAAGCTCCTGCGCGGGCATACCCGAGAGCCTTTCGGCTTCAAGTGCTGCGTAGGCTATCATATCGCTCTCGCAGCGGCAGCCGCGAAACGGCGGCGGCGCCATGTAGGGCGCGTCGGTCTCGAAAAGCAGCCTGTCGGTCGGCACGGCGGCAAAAGCGCGTTTGGTCTTTTTGGAATTTTTGAAAGCCAAAGTCCCCGTGAAGCCGATGTAAAGCCCAAGCTCCAAAAGCTCCCGGGCGGTCTCAGCCGAGCCGCTGAAACAGTGACACACGCCCTTCGGACGGTGCTTTCGGCAAAGTGCTAAAAAATCCTCCGTAGCGTCGCGGCAGTGCATGATTACGGGCAGCCCGAGCTCGTTTGCGAGCATGAGCTGTGCCTCGAAAAGCTCTGTCTGCGCGGCTTTCATCTCGGGAGTATCGCTGCCCTCGTAGTGGTAGTCGAGCCCTATCTCGCCGATAGCCCTGACATTCGTATCTGCGGCAAGCTTTTTCAGACGGTCGATGTACCCTTCGGGCAGACCGCCGCGGTAGATGCCGTATTCCTTGTCAAAGACCTCCGGGTGGATACCGACGGAGCAGTAATAATTCGGATATTTCCTCGCCGCCGCGATGCCGTATTCCGCCGAAACGAGGTCGGTGCAGGCGTGCATAAGGTATTCCACGGGCGAACCGTGAGAAAAAATCCTGTCAAGCACCGCCTGACGGTCGCCGTCGAAAGCGTGGTCGTCGTAATGGCAATGCGTATCGAAAATACCGTGCAGTGCGGTATCGGCTGTTATCCCCGAAACATCGGCAATATCCAAAAGCGTTCACTCCGTCCGTTTTTCATGTGTGCATTTAATTATACCATAAATTTATGTGTTTGTAAAGGCTTTTTTATAAAATTTCGGACATTGTACACAATCCGCGCATGAATAAACCGCTCCGCAGCGGCAAATAATAGTATCAAACCGAAAAAAGGAGCGAAAAAGCATGAACATCTCAAACGAAGAATACGCCGAAATGATAAAGCCCGCCTCGAAAAACAGCCGATGGCAGTCAAACACGCTGAAAGCCTTTGCGATAGGCGGCGCGATATGCGTACTGGGGCAGGCGCTCACCGAGATCTACACTAAGGTCGGCATGGACGCGCAGAAAGCGTCGGCGTGGTGTTCGGTGACGCTTATCGCGCTGTCGGTCATACTGACGGCGCTTGGGCTTTACGAGAAGATAGCGAAGCACGGCGGCGCGGGGACGCTTGTGCCGATAACGGGCTTTGCGAATGCGGTGGCGGCGCCCGCGATAGAGTACAAGACGGAAGGCTATGTTACGGGCGTGGGGACGAAGATATTTTCGATAGCGGGTCCCGTGATACTGTACGGAACGGCGGCGGGGGTGATCTACGGCATGATATACGCGCTTACGCAGGGGCTTATCCGCTGAAATCGGAGATCGTTCGCCATGCTTCGGTAAGCCTTGCGATGTTCCATGCCGCGTTCGCGGGACTCGTTGACGGCAGCTTGATTATCCCTCGCCCTGTTGCCGCCTGCTGATATTTTATGTACAGTCTTTCAGCCGTCCCGCCGTTTGCAAATATCGCCCTTATCGGAGCGGCATCAAGTATCTGCGATAAGTCAGCAGGAACAACGTTCCTGATGCTCGAATCAGCCGACCCGATTATGTCGCACTCGGCGATAACGTCCCACAAAGCGACCCCACGCCGCAGCAGAAACGCTTTCTTCTCGGGTATGGTAACGGGGGGTACCGCCTCCCCGAAGACCGCCGCTGTGACCCTCCAGAATCGGTTCTGAGGGTGCCCGTAGTAAAACCCCTGCTCCCGCGACTTCACGCTCGGCAAAGAGCCTAAAACAAGCACACGGCTCCTTTCGTCAAACACCGGCTCGAACCCGTGTACCACATGGGTGTACTTCCCTTCCATATCACACCTCGAAAAAAATCCCTTCCCCTCCGAAAGAGGGAAAGGGATAATTGCTTTTCTGACTTTTGAATGACTGAAATCAGTTGATAACCGACTTTGCGAAAAATCAGTTGATAACGGATTTTGTGAAAAATCAGTTGATAACTGATTTTTCAGTCTCCTTGTCAAAGATATGGATCCTGTTAGCGTCAAGAGCAACCTTGATGGTGTCCTGAGGTCTTGCGGTCGATCTCGCGGAAACTCTCGCGGTGAGCGGGATACCTTCGCAGTTCAGATACAGATAGGTCTCTGCGCCCATCATTTCGGTAACTTCTACGTTGGTCTCGATGATACCGGTCTTGGCAGTGCTGAGGAACATCTCTTCATCATGGATGCACTCGGGACGAATACCGAGAACGATCTCCTTGTTTACCAGCGGCTCAAGAGCGTCGGGATCAGCCTTCGACTCGGGAACCTCTATGTAATACTTAACGCCTCTGGAGGTCTTGGTGTCCTCGGAGCCGAATTCTACAACGTACTTGCCGCCTTCCTTGATAAGACGAGCGTCGATGAAGTTCATCTGAGGAGAGCCGATGAAGCCCGCAACGAACTGGTTTACAGGGTAACTGTAAAGGTTCTGAGGAGTGTCGATCTGCTGGATGTAACCGTCCTTCATAACAACGATACGGTCGCCCATCGTCATAGCCTCGGTCTGGTCATGTGTTACATAGATGAAGGTAGTACCCAGTCTCTTGTGGAGCTTCGAGATCTCGGTACGCATCTGAGCACGGAGCTTGGCGTCGAGGTTGGAAAGAGGCTCGTCAAGAAGGAATACCTTAGGCTCACGAACGATAGCACGTCCGAGAGCAACACGCTGTCTCTGACCACCCGAAAGAGCCTTCGGCTTTCTGTCGAGCAGGTGAGCGATATCGAGAGCCTTGGCGGCTTCTTCGACCTTCTTGGCGATCTCGTCCTTCGGAACCTTGCGGAGCTTAAGACCGAAAGCCATGTTCTCGAAAACGGTCATATGCGGATACAGAGCGTAGTTCTGGAAAACCATTGCGATATCTCTGTCCTTCGGAGCGATGTCGTTAACGAGACGGTCGCCTATCCAAAGCTCGCCCTCGGAAATTTCCTCCAGACCCGCGATCATACGAAGGGTGGTGGACTTACCGCAGCCGGAAGGACCAACGAGGATTATGAACTCCTTGTCCTTGATCTCGATGTTGAAGTCGGAAACGGCGATAACTCCGCCCGGATACTTCTTGTAAATTTCTCTTAATGCTACACTTGCCATTTTAAATGGACCTCCCTGAAAAAAATAGAATTAGTTTCGCCATTCGGGAGCGTGCATCACAGACCTTTTTTCGGAAGATCTGAAAGGAGAAATCGAGTGAAATAACCCCGCTGTCCGCCCCGTTTTTCTATAATATAATCATAGCAAATTTTTCATATAGTGGCAAGAGTTTTTTTTAACAAACTTTTAGTTCCAGCTTTATAAATAGTGACGAAAATAAACAATTGATTGTAAAAAAATGGGAGCTGTTCGTTTAACGGTACAAAAGTTTTTCAACATCTTTGTGCATTATTTCTAAACACCCTCCGAGCGGCAAATTCGGGTCGAGATCAAGGTCTCCGATGCGTATCCGCTTCAAAAAAATCACTTTGTTCCCGACTGCTTCAAACATTCTTTTCACCTGGTGGAACTTCCCCTCGTGCAGGATAAGAGTACACGCGAGAGGTTCGGCGGGGTCGGGCGAGCATTCCGCGGGGAGGCATTTTTCGTCTCCGTCGATCGTTATCCCGTCTGCGAAAAGCTCCGCGTATTTTTCCTCATACGGTTTTTCGAGGCGGACGAAATAAGTCTTGGGGACGTGCCGCACGGGGGAGAGCATATCGTGGGCAAGCGCTCCGTCGTCGGTGATGAGCACGAAGCCCTCGGTGTCCTTGTCGAGCCTGCCTGCGGGGAAGAGCCCCTTGCGGCGAAGCTCGGGCGGAACAAGTTCGAGCACGGTGGGTGAAGCGCCCTCTCTCGTCGAGCAGACGCAGCCCTGCGGCTTGTTGAGCATCAGGTAGATATGTTCGCGGTAGATTATTCTGACGCCGTCCACGCAGACCTCTGCCTCGTCGGGGATATTCTCGTCTGCCGAGCGGACGGGTTTGCCGTTCACGGTGATCTTCCCTGCGCGTATCAGTTTTTTCACATCGGAGCGCGAAAGGTCGGTGCGCTGCGAGGAAACGTATTTATCTGCTCTCATTCTTCTGTTCTCCTCCGAAAACGTTATCAAAATGCCGCCGACGCGGTTTTTGTAGGTTTGGCAAATTTTTCGGTCGCTCAATTGTTAAGTTTTGATAAATTGTCTAAAAATTCATGGTGAATATATAGACATGAGCCCCTTTTTATGTTATAATATAATTAAATTAATAATGCAAGAGGTTTATGTAAAAAACTATAAAAATGAGCTTTTACGAAAATTTACCCCCTACGCGGGGGAGCGTGTCCGCGGGTGCGCTGCGCTCACGTTATGCAAGACGGTATGATTCGTTCCGCGGCTGACAGGTTTGTGATTTGGTTACAATCCGGGTCGGATAATGTAGGGGCGCACCTGCGTGTGCGCCCGGGAATACATCGAAATGTCCCGGATAAAACGGGCGCACACATAGGTGCGCCCCTACAATAATCAAATTTAATACCGCTATGTTTTTTGATTTTCGTTTTGCTTATTTTTTGATAGGAGAGTATGAACATGATACAGGTAAACGGGCTTACTATGCAATTCGGCGGACAGACGCTTTTCAAGGACGCCGAGCTTAAATTCACGGGCGGTAACTGCTACGGCATAATCGGCGCTAACGGCGCGGGAAAATCAACCTTCCTCCGTATCCTCTGCGGAGAGCTTGAACCGACAAAGGGCGAGATCGCTATCGACAAAGGTACGAGAATGTCGGTTCTCCGTCAGGATCACTTCGCGTTCGATGAGTATACCGTGCTCGATACCGTCATAATGGGCAATAAGCGCCTTTACGAGATCATGCAGCAAAAGGACGCCCTCTACGCCAAGGAGGATTTCTCCGACGAGGACGGCGAAGTCGCTGCACAGCTTGAGGGAGAATTCGCCGAGCTTAACGGCTGGGAGGCGGAAAGCGAGGCTTCAAAGCTGATACAGGGTCTCGGTTTGAGCGAGGATATTCTTTATGCGCAGATGTCCTCCCTCGACGGCAATCAGAAGGTAAAGGTGCTGCTGGCACAGGCGCTTTTCGGCAGCCCCGATATCATCCTTCTCGACGAGCCTACCAACCACCTCGATATCTACGCTATCCGCTGGCTCGAAGACTTTTTAGCCGAGTATTTCGGCACCGTGCTGGTCGTTTCCCACGACAGACATTTCCTTAACAACGTTTGTACCCACATCGTGGACTTTGATTACGGCAAGGTGAAGATGTACGTCGGCAACTATGAATTCTGGTACGAATCCTCGCAGCTCGTTCAGCGCCTTATAAGACAGCAGAACAAGAAGGCTGAGGAAAAGATCAAGGAGTTGCAGGAGTTCATCGCACGCTTTTCGGCGAATAAGTCGAAGTCGAGACAGGCTACCTCCCGCCGCAAGCTGCTCGATAAGCTCGCTGTGGAAGAAATGCCCGCGTCGTCAAGAAAATACCCCTATATCGGCTTTACGCCCGACCGCGAGCTCGGCAAGGATATCTTAAAGCTCGACCACGTGACCAAGCGCGGCGAGAACGGCGAGACGCTCTTGAACGACGTTACGTTCACTTTGAGCCGCACCGATAAGGTGGCGATCATCGGCAGATCCGAGCAGGCTATCACCATGCTTTTCGAGATACTTGCCGAAAAGACCGAGCCCGACGAGGGCAGCATCAAGTGGGGCGTATCGACATCGCGTTCGTACTTCCCGAAGGACAGCGGCGAATTTTTCGACGGCTGCGAGCTTTCCATCGTTGACTGGATAAGACAGTATTCGGGCAATGAGGACACCGAGACCTATCTGCGCGGGTTCCTCGGGAAGATGCTCTTTTCGGGCGACGATATCTACAAGAAGGTAAACGTTCTTTCGGGCGGCGAGAGAGTGCGCTGTATGTTCTCGCGCATGATGCTATTCGGCTCGAACGTGCTGCTGCTCGATCAGCCCACCAACCACCTCGACCTGGAGTCGATAACCGCAGTAAACAACGCTCTCACCGATTTCAAGGGCGTTGTGATATTCACCACCCACGACCATGAGATAATGCAGACCGCAGCAGGCAGAATAATCGAGATCACCGAGGACGGCTGCATCGACAGACCCGGCACCTACGAGGAATATCTCGATTGGAAAAAAGACAGGGAGAATTCATTGAATGAATAATAAATTCAAACCCGGTTCCTTTTTGGGAAAAAGAGCCGAGATCATGGATACCTCGCGCTTTGAAAAATTCGTTGATACGCCCTACCCCGACCCCGACAGGCAGTCCCTTACCATGTGGAGCTACGACGACATAAAGATGCTCGTCGATGAGATCATGGAGGCTATGCGGGATATGGCGTTCACCTACCGCGAGAGCGCGGAGTTTGTTTATCAGACCTTGCAGCTTTCGATATGGAACGACAAGCGCGGCGCTCAGTTCACCGAGAATCTGCTGATATACACGGCGATAATGTGCTTTCTTATCAAGGAGAAATGCCACATCGACGGCGTTCTGCGCGATAAGTACAAGGCGATGCTCGACGAATGGTCGCTCGACCATTACAGGGGCTACCGCCTGACCGTCGAGGAGGAGGAAGCGCTCGAAAAAGATATCCGCTTTGTGCTTACAAAGCTTGAGCGCGTGGGCGAGACCATTATCCCCGACAACCTTATGGTGATACATGACTTCCTTACCGACGCTTCGCCGACGTCGTGGTGCCGCTCGCTGGGGCATACCAATCTCTACCGCGATACCACGCCGCCCGGATACGTCGAGAAGATGCAGGGCGTGCTATCCGATGACGCATTTCTGCTCATTACGCGCTTTGAACGCGATTATTACAACCCTTACCGCTACCGTTTCTTCCTTGAAGCCAACGGCATGAGGCTCACGCCCGAGGTGCAGAGATATTTCGATCTCTACGACGGCAGAGCCTTCATCTACCGCGACGCCAGCTTCTACATAAACCACCACTGCGGGCTCAACCGCATAAAGGGCTACAACACGAGCAACGACGTAGGGGCTATCGTCATGAACAACTATTACCTGCTGATACTGAGCAAGCTGACCACCCCGGGCGAGGGGCTGTTCATTGATATGTACGGCAGGATACACGAGTACGCCAACGGCTTCCTGCGCTACGCCGCGAACAATTTCGAGGATTACGTCGAGCTTTATGCCCGCAAGCAGCGGCGCTCGTGGTACATTATAAACAAGCGCAAGGAAATAGAGGATAACTATTTCGTGCCGGAGATAAGGCTTCTCGGCATGAAAAAGCTCAGGAGAGGCGTATATGTCTGAAAAAACAACGACCATAAGAAAGCGCTGCGGCTGCTGCGGCGAGCTTTACGAGGTGACGGTCCCCGAGCTGCCAACGACTGCGGGCGCGGGGGAGCTCTGCGACCTCGATCAGCGACCCGCTCCGCCGCTCAGAAACGCTATGTACAGCCAGATATTCCGCTGCCCGCGCTGCGGCTTCACGGTAGGACCGAAGATGCGCGTAGTGGCGGAGGATTTCGTGCTTGAAAGCGATTATATCACCTGCGAGGGGAACAATTTCCCCGAAGGCACGGGCGCCGATTACTACCGTCTCGGCATGACCTCGGAGCACGAGCGCGATCTTGTCAATTCCTTCGAGGCGTTCTTAAGAGCAGCGTGGGCGTTCGACGACGCGGGCGACGAAGAGAACGCGAGGAAATGCCGCGACCGCTGCATCGCGATGAACAAGGCTCTGCCGGGGAAGAATTCCTACGACTACCTTGTGCGGGCGGATATTTTCCGCCGTGCGGGGAGATTTGCAGAGTTTCCCGACGAGATAAAGAACAGGCACTATCCCGACGGGCTGACAAATATGATAATGAAATTCCAGTCTGAAAAAGCGGCGGAGGGCGACACGAAAGCCTATACGATGAAGGACTGCTTTGACAGATTTTCCAAGGAGAAATAAGAAGTATGACCGAAACGGATAACAACGTTTTACCAATAGGGGAAGAAGCCGTGTTCGGGGGAGCCGCGGAGCAGACGGAAACGGTGCTGCCGCTGCGCGACCCCGACGCGGAGCCGTTCAGCCGATGGACTTACGCGGATATGCAGCGTGAGTTTGCGGACATCACGAGGACGATCGTACAGAACGGCATTGACAAGCAGCTTGCGGTGATGTACGCCTACAACATCATCGACAACGTTGAAGCGGAGGGCTGTGAGAAGCAGCTTTTCACGGAATATTTCATGGCGAGGACGATATATTTCCGCTTTGTGCTTGCAAACGGCATAAAGCTGCCGCCTTCGCCCGACGCGAGGACGCTTTTCAACGAATACGCAGCGCTGACAGAAGCCTGGGGCGACCGTCATTACAAGGGCTTGACGCTTTCGGGCGAGGATACGGAGCGTCTGCGTGCGGACAGCTACGCGGTGTTAAGCGGCTTGACGAAGCGGGCGATAGAGGACGAGCACTGGAGACCGACGCCGTCGCCGAGACTTGCGCCGAGAGAGGCGATGAAGTTAGTGGAGATAATCTCGGGCGAGACGGAGCGGCTGAAAAAGTATCTGCTGTAAAAACAGCATAAGTGACGGCAAAACCAAAAGTCTTGGGAAGGGGTTGGCGCGAACAGGTTCGTGCAGGGGATGACCCTTTCCCAAGACTTTTGGCTTGCCTATGTTTTGCGGCTATTTTTTATCTTCCAAAAACAAAGCCTCCGCCGGAAATGTCCACCGGCAGAGGCTTTATCTATTCTTTTCCCATCAACTTGTTTATCAATTATCAATGCTTAACACTGTTCTCCGCAGGGTGATATGTGGAAACTATCTTCATAACGCGGTCGCGGATATCCTCGGTGTTGCGGTATGCCGAAGCCATCAGCCCCGAAAGCTCGCCCAGGAAGCTGTCCGTGTCAAAGGGTATCGGACAGCCGATGTGGATAAGGTCGTTCTGAGTCTTTTTAAGACCTTCCTCAGCCATCAGCTTTTCCTCGTAGAGCTTCTCTCCCGGCCGCAGTCCCGTGTAAACGATCTTGATGTCAACGTCGGGCTTCAAGCCGTACAGCTTTATCATGTTTCTCGCAAGCGTGTCGATCTTTACGGGCTCGCCCATGTCGAGCACGAATATCTCGCCGCCCTTCGCATAAGTACCCGCCAAAAGCACCAGCGATACCGCCTCGCTTATCAGCATGAAGAAACGGTTGATGTTCTTGTCAACGACCGTAACGGGACCTCCCGCTTCGATCTGCCTGCGGAATATCGGCACAACAGAGCCGTTCGAGCCGAGAACGTTTCCGAAACGCACCGCCACGAATTCGGTCTTGGCGTCGTCGGGGATATGATCGGGATAGCCGTTCATGTAAACGTCATCTTCGTCCGCGTGGGTGAACAGGTTGGGCAGCTCATGCGCCTTGCCCTGCTTTATCTTTGCGTCGAAGCTCTGTATTATCATTTCGCACAGACGCTTTGAAGCGCCCATGATGTTCGTCGGATTTACCGCCTTGTCGGTGGAGATGAGCACAAAGCGCTTGCAGCCGAACATGGCGGCGGCATAGGCGGTCTTGTAGGTGCCTATCGCATTGTTCTTGATAGCCTCGTTGGGGCTGTCCTCCATCAGAGGAACGTGCTTGTGCGCCGCAGCGTGGTAAACTACCTCGGGGTGGAAGCGGTTGAATACGTCGCAGAGCTTGCGGCTGTCGCGCACCGAA
Organism: Ruminococcus sp.; assembly: GCA_024697705.1. Lineage (GTDB taxonomy): Bacteria > Bacillota > Clostridia > Oscillospirales > Ruminococcaceae > YE71. The sequence continues at coordinate 1,597 of JAILFF010000248.1, read as the reverse complement.
CCGATCAGCGTTTCAAGCTTAAGATTCGGATATTTCTCGCGCAGTTCGAGCTGTATCTCATAGGCGTTGTTTTCGTAAACGTCGAAGATTATCAGTCTTTCGGGGTCGTGAGCGGCTATCTGACGGCAAAGCTCACTGCCTATCGAGCCGCCGCCGCCCGTTACGAGGATAGTCTTGCCCTTGATGAAGTTGTATACTTCTTCAAGGTCGGTCTTGATGGAATCTCTTCCGAGAAGGTCTTCGATAGCAACGGGCTTCATGACGCGGGTGGTGATATCGCCGACCATCAGCTGATACATACCCGGCAGCTGCCGCAGTTCGCAGTCGGTCTGAGCGCAGACGTTCAGTATAGCACGCTTGTCCTCCTTAGAGGCGCTCGGGATAGCCACATATATCTTATCGACGTTGTACTTTTTCACAGCCGAGAATATCTCGTCCCTGCCGCCGACTATGGGGATATTCATGATAAATCTTCCCCATTTATTGGAATTATCGTCGCAGATGCAGACGCACTCTTCGTGCATCTGATTGGTGTTGATGATATCCTTGACGATCATCTGACCCGCAGCGCCCGCGCCGTATACCATAACACGGCTGAGGTTCGTCTGAGCCTGAGACTGAACGAATCTGTTCGTTTTGAGTTCAAGCACGGCAAAGCGGTAGGAGAACCGTATGCCAAGCGAGAACATGAACTGGAATCCCATGCCCCACAGGTAGTAGGAAATCGGCATGATGTGGATAAAGAACGTCATCACGAGCGTGTGCGTCAAGCCTGTTATCACCGTCGCGACGATGATACGATAAAGCTCGGTGAAGCTGGCAAATCGCCAGATAGTACGGTAGAGCCTTGCGCACCAGAACACGGCGACGCAGAAAACCGCGTAAAAAGGCGCGAATTTCATGAAAGCGTTCAGCATATCCTTCGGTATCTGTGTATAGGCGCAGTCGTAGCGCACCCACAGTGCGAGGAAGAACGAAAGGACGACCGTCACGATATCGTATAGTATCAGCAGAGCCGTGACCTTATGCCAATGTTCGATCTTATGCTTGTGTTTGGGCTTGTTTGCAGTAGAATCCTCCTGATAGGTATTCTTGTTTTCCATAATTGATCTGACACACCCTAACCATTCATTATAATAACATGGATATTAATATATTCTTTAAAAACATTATACAACATAAAAATGCGGCTTGTCAATAGAAAACGATTAAGTTTTTCATAAGATAATCACATTTTGTCACGATAAACAATATTTGCGGCTGAAAACAACGCTAACTGCGTATTTTGACCACCCCCTACGCGGGGGGGCGTCGGTCTGAGCAAAGCTCAGACTGCGGGTGCGCTCGCAAGCTCGCTCACGATTTGCGGGGCGGTATGATACGTTCCGCGGCTGATTGGATTATTGTGGGTAATGGCTGCATTTTCTGTGTTCATGCAGCTGTTACGTTGCTAAACTGCGCGGTTTTACAATATTATTGCGGACTGCAACAAAGCCCCGCCGTTTCATTTGAAACAGCGGAGCTTTGTTATTTATCAAATATAATGAATAAAGCGGGCAGATAATCAGATCTTAACGATCCAGCCGAATTCGTCCTT
>JAILFF010000216.1 GCA_024697705.1 Ruminococcus sp. | reverse complement strand
GCCGAAGGTGTGTTCTATGCTGTCGAGGGCTATCTTGCCAGCCTCGCCGCCTACCTCGATATCAGACTGCGGTATGGAAGCTACCACAAGGCTGTTCTTGCTTGCGCGGGCGGCTTCGGTTATTTCCTGAACGAAGGTGATGAAGTTATCAAACGAGCCCGCGGGCAGACCGTTCGCGCCGTACAGCTTTTTCGCATAAGCGACAAGCTCGTCCATGAGGACAAGGCAGGGACCGCAGGCGTCGAACAGGTTTTTAAGCGCCTCGGAGCCGGGGGATATGCCTTTCTTGTCGGCTTCCTTAACGTAGTCGTAAAGGCTCAGGTCTCCCGCGGATTCGGCAAGCTGTGCCGCCATATCGCCCCAGAGGGTGTTTATTGTAATGCCCGGGAGGTTCTGCGGGCGGCGTGCTTTGGTCGGGTCGATTGCCGTTCCGACGAGCACAGCCACATTCGCCTTCGGCAGCTCGGCAAGACCCGCGGCAGAAAGAACGGGCTTCAGGTTCGGCAGCTTGTCTGCGGAGACTTTCGCTCTCATCATGTGATAGAGCGCCAGCATACTGTGGGTCTTGCCGCCACCGAATGCCGTTTTCAGCTGGATAACAGGTTCGCCGTCGCTGCCCGAGACCCTTTTGAGCGCCTGAACGAGCAGTCCCGCCATGCCCTCGGTGACGTAGGTGCGGTCGAAGAACTCCACGGGGTCGCGGTATTCTATCGCACCCTCGCCGCGGGCAACCTGCGAAAGGTCGGCTGCGAATTCGGCGTGCTTGTAGCGTCCCTGTGCTACGTCGGGGTGAGGCTCGATTATCTTGCGCCAGCTTGGGAGATCGCCTATCGGAACGGTCATAACGCCCGCGGACTTGGTCGTCTTGTTTGCGGGGACGGTGTTTGAGCTTACGTTCTGCGTGGAGCCCTCGCTCGTTCCGTAGCGCAGCTTTCTCTGCATCTCGCGCAGCTCCTCGGCAATCTCGTCATCGATCATGTCGCAGAGCAGCGCCATAGTGTCAAGGGCGCGCCATGTGTAGTTCTCATCGAAATCGCCCGAGCCGATATGCGCCAGCTTGTTGCGCACGCCCATGAGTTCCTTGCTCCATGTGCGGAAATCTATTGAGAGCTTTTTGCGGAATATATCGCCCCAGGAGTAGTCCACCAGCCGCAGGCAGTTCGCCATATCAAGGGAGTCGATGAGCTCGTCGTACTTGCCCGACACGGGCAGCTCGTTCGGGTGCATGGCTATCTGCTCCTTGAGCTTTTCACGGACGTACCGCCACCAATAATCGTTCCCGCAGAACTGGCAGAGCTCCCGCCCGAGATACGCCGCCAGTATGGGGTGCAGCTTATTGAAGCCCTGTTGTACCGTCATGCTGTTAGGTCCCATTTATCTTACCTCCGTTCAGAAAAGAGTTGTCTGTTCGCCGTATTCCGTTCTGAGCCCCGAAACGGCGTTCTGTATATCCTGCCACGCCGTGACAAGATTATTGTAGGCGTAGGCTTCGTCCGCCCAGCCCTTGCGTTCGGCTAACGTGTAAAGGCGGTAGGCGAGGTTCTTAGCGGCGTCCGCACCCGAACCGATAAAGCCCCTTATCGCCCTTGCGCAGCCCGTGATACCGTCCTTTTCGAGCGTCCGTGTGAGCTGCTGCGTGAGAAGCCAAATAAGGCTCTCGTCCTCCCTGACCGTCTCCGCGATCTCGTCCCTGCCGAGCAGCCTTACCACGCCCTTTTCGGCGTAGACCACGCCCGCGTTTTTCAGGTGATCGACCGACGTGTTCTTCGCCCTTGCGAGGGTGTCTGCATCGCCGAATTTCAGCTCATTGAAGGCGAACTGCGTGTACAGCTCGACGCAGAAGCGGCTCTCCTTGTCGAGCTCGCCGTCCTGCTCGTTGAAATACACGTCCAGCTCCTGATTGATTATTTGCAGCGCGCTGCGCACGGTCATCGGCGTGCCGTCGGCTTCGAGCACGCTTTTGTATTTCGAGAACACGCCCATGCCCGGCCCGATAGCCGACTGCGCCAGATCGACAGGCGCGATATTCGAGCTTTGCAGCTTTTGCAGCGCGGGTTTCAGCTCGCGTTTGAGCTCGGTGACAAAGCTCCTGCGGGTGGTGCTCTGTGCGTCCTCGGGGCGCTTGCGGCAGACGAGGACGATGGAGGAAGATAGTGCGTTTGTACCCATTCCAACTGCACGACTTGACATTTCTGTTCGCATTGGCCATGTTCCTGTTATTGCAAATCCTGCTTGAATAATTGCGCTTAACATAGTTTCCCAACCAGTAGACGATGTTTTTTTACTATCCAAATCGGTGTCACTTTGCTTATATGCGTAATAAATCGTTACAGGAATATCATCTCTTGAATATTTGTATATATGCTTGCAAGTTTCAAGCATACCATTTTCAAAATACTTCTGGGCTTTCTCTTTACTTCCGTCATGTCTATATGGGGTTGCAATAAGTTCTTCATTCTTCGGAACAAGCATTGTTCTAAAAACTTTTGGATAAGTGTTTCTTAAACTCTGACGCAACCAAACATAAAAGTAGTCAGATAAGTCTGCATATCCGATATTATCATAGTACGGCGGGTCTGTCGATACCATGATATTTCTCAACTCGCAATCGCTTTGCGAATCGAATTGCCTTGCAAAGGAATTACAAATAGCGGGAAAGTTTTGTGTAGACTTAACGACCCATTCAAGCATATTATTATAGTTTCCCGATGAATTTGAAAACGGATTTCCTTCAGTAAAATCCCATACCATTGGAATTGCTTGTCTTGCAAAAGTATGTCCTATCTTTTCTCCTGTCAAGTGCCATGAACAGATAGTTGAATGATAATCCGTCAGCTTATCCACCACAAACGCCAAATACACCCCCACAGCCTCGCCGTAAGCCTTTGCGCCCTTACCGCCCTCGGCAAGCGGCGTTTCATCGCTGTCCATGCCTGCGGTTAATGCGTCCTGCTCGGCTTTTTTCTGCGCTTCGGAAACGAGGGCGCTGAATGTGGTGAGGGCTGTCAGTTGACGGTTTGTGAAGAGTTTATGGAACTCATTCAATCCATATACATTCGTGTTTAAATGACCGGGATAGTATGCTAAACTTCCGTCAGGATAATCTTCCGGCTTATTGACCGAAGCAGT